>CAYRJS010000067.1:0-11513 GCA_964424535.1 uncultured Aquimonas sp. | reverse complement strand
ATTCGCCCCGACCCACGGATCGCTCATGCGAAAGTTCGGCAGATGCGTGATCACGGGGTCATTCCACTGCAATTTGCCCTGATCGACCAGACGCCCCAGCAGGGCCACCGTCATGGCCTTGCTGTTGGAGGCGATCTTGAACACGCTGTCCGGATCGATGGCCTCGCCACTGTCGGCCACGGTTTCACCATAGCCACGGGCGAACACGACCTGGCCCTGGTCGATGATGCCCACGGCCATGCCGGGCAGGTCATAACGCTCGATCACGGCCTCTACCGTTTCATTCACCTGCGCCAGCAAGGCATCGGGTTTTGCCGCAGCACTGATCTGTTGCGCGCGGTCGATGGCCGCCTGCCAGACCCGCAGCAGGTTGCCGCCCCAGAGCTTGGCGATGTCGTCCTCGCTGAAACCATGGGCGCGCAAGGCGGCGGTGACATTGGGGGTTTCCCCGGCATCCATCCAGCCGGCAATGCCGCCGCCCCCATCAAAATCCGAGGCAATGCCGACGTGGTCGATCCCGGCCACATCGACCAGATGGCGGATATGGCTCAGGTAATCGTCCAGGTTGGCCAGCGGATGCTCGGCCTCCAGACGCGCCAGGGCTTCGGCCATTTCCGGCATGTAGTCGTGTTTTTCCTCGTCATACTCGGCATCGCCCACGGCCCGCGCCACTTCCTCATGAACGCGATCTTCGGCGGCATAACGGGCCGGGTCGTCCTTGACGAATTTGCGGTAGGCCACGGCCTGGATCACTCCACCTTTGGCAGCGATGGCGCGGATCAAATCATCAGGCAGATTGCGCGGGTGATCGGTGATGGCCCGGGCCGAGGAATGGGAGGCGATGATCGGTGCCGTACTCACGGCCAGGGCGTCGCGCGCGCAGGTATCGGAAGCATGGGAAACATCGACCATCATGCCCAGGGCATTGGCACGGATCACGGCGGCGCGGCCAAACTCGGTCATGCCATGGTCTTCGGCACTGTTGTGCGCCGGCTCACCCTGGGCTTCATCCGGATTGGCACTGGTGCACAGATCATTGTTGCCCACATGCACCAGGCCCAGATAACGCGCACCGCGTTGATAGGCCGCATCGAGGTTGGCCAGATCGTGACCCAGGGAAAAACTGTTCTCGATGCCGATGGCAACCGACAGCACACCCTGCTCGCGATGGCTGCGAATATCCTGCGGACTCACCGCCAGACGAACCTGCTCGGGGTATTTTTGCAGCAGACTGTCGATGGCCGTGTATTTGCGTTCGGCCTGGGCCATGCCGGCGGCAAAGCCAGCAGGCGTGAGCGGGCCCTGGTCGACATAGATCACCAGAAAAACGGCATCCAGGCCGCCACGGCGCATGGATTCCAGATTTACCAGCAGGACGCTGTCGGCACCGGCATCAAACTGCGGTTGGCGCATGTAGTCGTTGGGAATATCGACATGGCTGTCCACCGTCAACGGTCGCTGGGATGCTGCGGCTGCAGCCAGAGCCAGGCCCGGGATCAAGGCCAGCAGGATGGGAAACAGGCGACGTAAGGATTTCATGGGGATGTCCACTGTGTGGCTGGGCTTTCACCGGTCAGCATCTCTTCCAGACTCTGGCGGCGACGTATAAGGGCGTAACGACCACCGTCCACCAGCACTTCGGCGGCGAGTGGGCGCGAGTTGTAGGTCGAGGCCATGACCGCACCATAGGCGCCGGCACCCAGGATCGCCACCAGATCACCGGCCTGACAGCGCGGCAGCAAGCGGCCCACGGCAAAGGTATCACCGGTTTCACACACCGGGCCAACCACATCGTAGTGAACCTGGGTGTCTGCAGGGCTTGCGTCCACCTTCACGATCGTGTGCCAGGCGTCATACAGGCTGGGGCGCAACAGGTCGTTCATGGCCGCATCCAGCACCAGGAAGCGGCGTGCCTGGCCCTGTTTTTCCAGAATCACCCGAGCCAGCAACAGCCCGGCTTCGGCCACCAGCCAGCGCCCGGGCTCGAGCAGGATTTCACCCGTGAAATCAGCCAGTGCGGCCTCAATGGCAGCGGCATAGTCACGCACATCCGGTGGCGAGTCCTCGTCCCGGTAACGCACGCCCAGACCACCGCCGACATCGATGCTGGTGATCGTATGGCCGGCGCCCTCCAGCTCACGCCAGAAGGTCGCCATGCAGGCAAGGGCTTGCCGCACCGGTTCCAGATCCAGCATCTGCGAACCGATATGCATATGCAGGCCATCCAGTTGCACATGCGGGCGCTGGTCGGCGCTGGCAAACCAGTTGCGGGCTTCATCCAGGCTGACACCGAACTTGTTTTCAGCCTTGCCGGTGGAAATCTTGGCGTGGGTATGGGCATCGACATCCGGATTGATGCGCACCGCCGCCCTGGCGACAAGTCCTTCTGCCGCGGCCAGTTGTTCCAGCATATCCAGCTCGGCGCGCGATTCCACGTTGAAACGACCGATGCCGGCTGCCAACGCCATCCGGATCTCATCCCGGGTTTTGCCGACACCGGAAAAGACGATATCCCGTGCCTTCATGCCGGCCCGCAAGGCGCGCTGCAGTTCGCCGCCGGAAACAATGTCGGCACCTGCGCCTTGATCGGCCAGCAAGCGCAGGATGGCGATATGGGTATTGGCCTTGACGGCATAACGGATGCCGATCCGCGGCCGGGTGAAAGCGGCTCGCAGAGCCGACAGGCGCGCCAGGATGGCGGACGCGGAATACACGTACAGCGGGGTTCCCTCGCGCGCGGCCAGATTGGCCAGATTCACGCCAGCAAACGCCGTGAAATCCGATGCTTGCTCAGACTGCATGGCATGGGGCTCCAAAAAAATGGGCGACCGGTGATGGTCGCCCTGAAATTGACACGGGTCACACCTCAAATCCATCGAACCTGACGCACGCATATGTCAGGTTCGATGCCAACCGATACCTCAGAAGTTCCAGCTCAACACCAGTTGCACGGTCCGCGGCGACTGCCAACGGGTGCCGGTGCCGAACAGCGGCCGGACCACGCCCGGATTGGCTTCGTAGCGCTGGCGCACGTTGATGGTGCGCTGCTGATTCAGCAGGTTGTTGACCGACAGACGGGCCTTGAGATCAATGCGATCAGACGGGAAGGTCCAGGTCACGCTGGCACCCAGGTTGTAGATCCAGGGCAAACGACCAGCACTGCCACGCGGTGCGTATTCAAACACGCGCTCGCTCCAGTGCCCGTCGCAATTGGATACGCAATGCCAGAACGAGCCACCACCCGACCCGATGGTGACGAAGCTGGCCGCACCGACACTGTCACCGGGCCAAGCCACGCCCAGCGGGGTGATCGGACCACCGGACTGGGCCCAGAAGGTACCGCCCAGCAGCCACTGCTCGTTGATCGCATAGGCACCACGCAACTTGATCTGGTGGCGATGGTCGTTGAACAACGGACCGTAATCCTCGTTGTTGGCCGGGTGATCCCAGTACTGGACCATGCCGGTATCGCCGTAGTTGGTATCGGAGTTGACCGGGCCTTCGTGGTTGCCGGTGAGCTTGGACCACAGGTAAGACGCATTGAACGACCACACGCCATCCCAGGCGCGATCAATCTGGAACTCCAGACCCTTGTACTCGCGCTTGGGCGTGAAGTAGCCGGCAACCTTGTCGCTGCCACCGAACTCGTAGCCGTCAACCGAGGTGTCGATGGTGATCCAGCCTTCGGTATCGCAACCAATGCTCTCATCGCCCCAGATGGTCAGCGGTTTGCCGGGGTTGGCGATCGGCCACAGGTTGAACCCGACATAGCCACACGGGGTGTGGTTGATACGCACGTCATCAAGCGCGTTCTTCATGCGTCGATAGGTGGCGTTGACGCCCCAGGACCAGGCCTGGTCGATGGCGGCCTGATAGCCCAGGATCAGCTCATCCTGGTACACCGCATCCAGATCGCGGTCCACACTCTGGCGCAGATCATCCACGCCGATGTTGTAGGACGTATCCACACCACCGATCTGGGCACCGATATTGGGCTGCACATACGGCGCGCCGGTCACCGGATTGGAGGCCTGGCTCCAGCCATTGAGTTCGTAGAAGGTGCGCTCGTCGATCAGGCCACCAGCAAAGGTGTAGTTGATGTTGTTGGTAACCGGCAGGTAGTAACGGCCCAGGTTACCAAACAGCTTGGTCGTGCCATCACCCTTCATGTCCCAGGAAAAGCCCAGACGCGGAGCCACCAGGTCAGACATCTTGATGAAACTGCTGCCCACCGCGGTCTTGTTGTCGAAGCTGTCCACGCGCACGCCGATGTTCAACAACAGATTCGGGGTGACGTTCCAGTTGTCCTCGACATAGTAGGCGCTGGCCACGGTCTCGAATACGCCGCCGTCGATGCGCCGCCGACCCATCAGGATCTGATTCACGCCATCAGGCACCACCGAGCCGTTGTCCAGCAGGTCGCCCGGGTTGACCAGGTAGGCGGTGTAACGAATGCCCGAACCCGGATACTCCGTGGTGCGAGCGGTGCTCATCTTCTCGTGGTCGATACCGAAACGCAGCAGGTGATCGCCCAAGGTCCATTCGAAATCCAGGCGTCCAACCTTGCGCTCGTCCTCGTGATTCAACACCGAACTGGAACCCGGATGGCAACCCAGGGCCGGGGAACCCATGCCGGCGTAAGTATCGCCGTAGCTGGAGTCATAGAAAATCTGCTCGCACAATTCGTCGGCCGGCGAGAACGAGAACGCCCGCGACTTGTTGGTGCCGTACATGGCCTTGGCCACGAAGCTATCGCCGAAATAGCCGGTATAGGAGATCGAGGCATTGTCGCCACCGCTCTGGCTGGTGATATCGCCCACCTTTTCGCCGACCTGGCCCGAATCCCAGGTGTAGTCGTAGGTGGTGGACAGCGAATCGCCCTTGTCGGAAAAGCCCAGCAGCTCCAGCAAGTGGTTGTCGTTGATCTGCCAGTCCAGCTTGGCGCCCCAGAAACCGTTGTTGGAATCGGACTCAAACCAGGAACTGCCGTCGTTATTGGTGTTGTGACCGTCGAAATCCCGGTTTTCGTACATGGCAAACAGGAACAGACGATCCTTCACGACGGGGCCTGAAGCCCAGACGTTGGCCTTGACGAACTTGCTGCCATCACGACTGGAGCGATAGGTGGCGCTGTCGCCGCCCTTGTCGAAATAGTGATCCTTGCCGCTGGACTGCCAGCTATCGGGCTCGAAGGTCAATTCGATACCGCCGTGGAATTCGTTGCCACCGGAACGGGTGACAGCGTTGATGACGCCACCGGTACTGCGTCCGAACTCGGCCGAATAACCACCGGTCTTGACCTGGAATTCCTGGAAGAACGCAAACGGCGCTGATGACCAGCTCTGGCGGGTATAGAAATCGGTCACGTTCAGGCCATTGATATAGACCGCGTTTTCAGCCACCGACGAACCGCCGAAGGAAATGCCGCCGAAAGACGAATTGCCGTTGATCACCCCGGGTGCCAGCAACGCGACCGAAGCCAGGCTCTGGTCGACCGGCAGTCGCGCCCATTCTTCGCGAGTGACGTTGGTGGCCGATTCAGTGGAGTACACATCAACCCGGTTGACCACCCGATCTGCGACCACGGTGATGCGATCGAGGTTGGTGATATTGCCGTCAGCGCCCAGGTTGATCGTCGTGGTGCCGCCCAGCGACACATTCACGATGATGGGCTCGCCGACTTCCTGGCCGTTGCGCAAGACCCGCAGGCTGTAGTCACCCACCGGCAACTGGGCAACACGGTAGTTGCCATCGGACGAGACATTCATGGTGCGCGTGGCCCCGGTGGCCTGATTGACCAGCATGACCTGATCGCCAGCCTGAGCGCGTCCAGCCACTGCACCCATCGCGCTCTGGGCCGAAACCGGTTCGATCACCAGGGAGGCAAAACAGGCACCCAGGGCCAGACTCAACAATGATTTACGCAAATGGGAATAACGCTTCATGGATGTTCTCCAGCAGTTGAAGGTGCAGCAGGGACAGAAAGGATCGTGGCTTCGAAGCCGTAATCCCATTGATCAAAATAGAGATTGCCGCCACGCCACTCGGCTTCGCCGCGTTGCGAATCGACGGTTTCGGAACGGAAGAACTGTTTGGGCGGATCAAACGGCATGGAAATGGCGTCATTGAAGGCGATCCGGTAGCCATCCAGACCCCCGAGGTAGAACCAGCGCAGGCTCGGATCGGCGCTGTCGAGCAAGCCGGTGGTGACATCCATCGGCACCCAGCCATAGGGCGCCAGGTACACCAGGCCCCAGTCATGAAGGTTGGCGTGGCCTTCATCGGCGCGGGAAAACACCCAGCCCGATTGCCACCGCGCAGGAATCCCGTTCAAGCGCAGCAAGGCGATCAACAGCAAGGTCTGCTGGCCGCAGTCGGCGTGGTCGGACTGCAAGGCGTAATCGCTCAGATTGCGCAGAGTGGAATACTCGCGGGCCCCGCCCCAGGGAATCGTATCCACGGCGGCGAACAGTTTTTGCACGATCCGGTAAGGGTCGGTTTCCGCACCTACGACCTGGGCCGAATACAGGCGCAGGGCCTCGGTAAACACCACATGCGGCGGTTCTTCGGCCAGGAACGGCGCCAGCTCCGGGTCATTGGGTACAGGCTCGATCCGATCCGGATCGATGGCCACGTGCTGGGCGGCAATATCCAGTTCGTAGGTGATGGAAAACGGCACGGATTCACCGGCCACAGCCGGCTTTTCCAGATAGACCGTGCGCTGCAACTGGCTGTCCGGAGCCAGGTAATGCCGGGCCGGTTCGGTGGCAATCAATTCCAAGTTCTGCTGCTGGCCGGGGATCAGGCGCGGATAGGGAATCCAGACCCGGATCGTCTCGCCAGCCGGCACCGCATCGGCGTCGACCGTCAGACTCTGGGTGATGCGGACCCGTTGCGCCGGGGCAAATCGGCTCGAAGAATCATTGGCGGCCTCCAGCACCTCGGTGTGATGCGGATGCAGGCGCGTGTAGGGACCATCATCAAAGGCCAGATCAGGATCCGGGCGCAGGGCGCGAGCCTCGGCGCTGACACGAAACAGGTTGTACGGCGCCCGGTTGAAGTAATAACGCTGACCATCGATGCGCATCGATTCGATCAGGCCCTGGGCATCAAAGGCATCGAACTGGGCCTCGGTCAGATCAGGCGCCACCCGGCGGGCGCGGGCAATGGCCGCGTCCCGGTCCAGGGTGAAATCCATTCGAATGCGGCGCATGCGTTCGCGCTCGAACTCCAGATCCTGGCGCTGCGCTGGCGTCAGCTCGGTATCGGCCAGGGCCTGCTCCAGCAGATCCGTAGCTTGGGCAAAGTTCCCGCTGTCCACCTGCGCTTGTACCTGCGCCGGCATATCGAGCGCATCATCGGCCGGATCACACAAAATCACGGGCTTGGGGGCCACGGCAGGAATCGGATCGCAGGCAAGCAGAGGCAAAACCAATCCCAATACGCACAGGGTCAAGACCAAGCTTCGACCCACCGCATGCGAATGCCTGATTGTATTCCTGGTCTCGGTATCCAACTCCCTACACCTCGGCCTGGCTCGTCCCTTGCTGGATCAATGGCATTGCGCCCGCTGATCCAGCCCCGACAACTTTGTAACATGCTCTTGCAGCACCAGTCAATAAATTATTCCTGTTTGATCTTTTCTCAGAAATATCTATTCTTATTCAGACCCGACCACCTGCGTTACAGGGAGGCTGCAATGAAAATCCGTACCCATGGGTCCGGCGCCCGAAGTCAGTCAGGACGCATTGAATTGGCACGAACCTGGTGGCTGGGCCTGGGTTTGGCCTGGCTTCTCGCAGGCTGTGTCCAGCAGTCGCCGCGCCCGCCGGCAGCACCGGCACCGACGCCAGCGGTTGCGACCGCCAGCCTCGCCGTTCCCGGAGTCACCCCGGAACGCCTGCACGCCCAATACTGGATCGACCGCCTGCACGAACCGGGCACCGTGGTTCTGGATACCGCAGCCATTGCCGCGCAGAACCAGCGCCTGGTGACACACGATGCCAATGTGCGCGATCTGGCCAACCTGCCGGTCAGTCTTGAGCGCGACGCCATCCTTGATCTGATCGCGGCCACCTCGTCATTGCCGCAGGGCCGCCTGTTCGATACCCAGGGCGAACCCCTTGCCGATTCTGTCCGCCAGGACCTGCAGAATGCCCTGGCCACGGACACCATTGCGGCCACGGTCAAGCTGGAATTTGGCCTGGTGACCCGGCGCAGCAACCTGCGCAGCTTTCCCACCGAACAACGGGTCTTTTCCCGACCAGGCAATACCGATATCGACCGTTTCCAGGAAACGGCACTGTTTCCCGGCACCCCGGTGGCCATCGTGCATGCCAGCCGGGATGGCCAATGGAACCTGGTCATCAGCCGCCTGTACAGCGCCTGGATCAAGACCGACGCCATCGCCATCGGCCCGCGCGACGAGGTCTTCGACTACACCCAGCGCTCACCTTATCTGATCGTCACCGGCTCCCAGGTGCGCACCGTATTCACCCCGGAAGCGCCTGCGCTCTCCGAACTGGTGCTGGATATGGGCGTGCGTCTGCCGTTGCTGGCCGACTGGCCGGATACGCGCCTGGTCAATGGCCAGTTGCCTTATGCCAGCCATGTGGTGGCCCTGCCGGTGCGGGGTCCGCAAGGTGAACTGGAGCTCCAGCCGGCACTGATTCCGCGCAATACCGATACCGGTACCGCCTACCTGCCCCTGACCCGCGCCAACCTGATCGCCCAGGCCTTCAAGTTTCTGGGCGAACGCTATGGCTGGGGCCATTCTTACGGCACCCGCGATTGCAGCGGCTTCGTCTCGGAGATCTACCGCAGTTTCGGTGTGGAAATGCCGCGCAATACCAGTGCCCAGGCCATTTCACCCGCCTTTTCCCGCATCGCCCTGAGCCCGGATGATGATCACGAAAAACGCCTGGCCATCGTGCGCGATCTGGATGTGGGGGATCTGATCTACATTCCCGGCCATGTGATGATGGTGATCGGGCACGAAGACGGGGAAACCTGGCTGATCCACGACACCACCGGCACCCACTACCGGGCCGCCGACGGCACCCTGGTTTCGGTGCCCTTGAACCAGGTCGCGGTCACGCCTTTGCTGGGACTGCTGGGAGATTCAGGCACGCCCTACGTCGATTTCATCACCAATATCCAACGTATCCGCCTGGTGGACCACGAATGAAGATCACCGACATCACCCTGGGGCTTATCCGGGTCCCGCTGAAAACCCCGTTCAAGACAGCCCTGCGCACGGTCGATACGGTCGAGGACATCATCGTCACGATGCACACCGATACCGGCCACACCGGCTACGGCGAGGCTGCGGCCACGGCGGTGATCACCGGCGATACCCACGGCTCGATCATCGAGGCCATCCGGCATTCGATCCGTCCCCGCCTGATCGGCCAGAACGTGGCCGATCTCAATCACGCCGTGTCCCTGATCCAGACCGCGCTGGAACGCAATACCAGCGCCAAGGCAGCGGTGGAAATTGCCCTGTACGATCTCTGGGCCCAGCTCCACGGCGCCCCGCTGTACAAGATGCTGGGCGGCGGCGAGCCGGTGATCACCACCGATCTGACCATCAGCGTCGACCATATCGACAAGATGGTGGCCGATTCGCTGGCTGCGATTGAACGCGGTTTCAGCTCGCTCAAGATCAAGGTCGGCAAGGACATCGGTCTCGACGTGGAACGGGTCCGGGCCATTTATGCCGCCGTGGAAGGACGCGCCCTGTTGCGTCTGGATGCCAACCAGGGTTGGACCGCCAAGCAGGCCGTGCACGCCATGCAAACCCTGGAAGACGCCGGCGTGCGCCTGGAACTTTTGGAACAACCGGTCAAGGCCCGCGATCTGGATGGCCTCAAATACGTGACCGAACGCATCCACACCCCGGTGATGGCCGATGAAAGCGTGTTCGGCCCGCACGAGGCCATCGATCTGATCCGCATGCGCGCCGCCGATATCGTCAATATCAAACTGATGAAAACCGGGGGCATTTCCAACGCCATCCGCATTGCCGATATCGCCGATCTGTACGGGGTCGAATGCATGATCGGCTGCATGATCGAATCCAGCATCTCGGTAGCCGCGGCGGTGCACGTGGCCGTGGCCAAATCCGCTACCATCACCCGGGTCGACCTGGATGGGCCATCCCTGTGCCAATTCGATCCCGTGGAGGGTGGGGTGAACTTCAACGAATCGGAAATCTCGATCACCGATGCGCCGGGTCTGGGCATCCGTTCGATCCGTGGTCTGGAGCCCCTGCCATGAGCACACCGCTTCACCGGCCTCGCAGCGGCTAAGCAACGTGTCGGCCCTGCTCAAGATCCGCGCCGAACGCGACCAGATGTCCGCCATCGAGCGGCGCATCGCCGATTTCATCGTCACCGATGCCCACCTGCTGCGCGACTATTCCTCGCAACAACTGGCCAACGCCCTGGGCATCAGCCAATCCAGCGTCATCAAGTTCAGCCAGAAGCTGGGCTTCAAGGGCTACACCGACCTGAAAATTTCCGTCAGCGAGGAACTGGCCCGGGCCGGCAATGGCGGCGAACATGATCAACCCGAGGATGATGACGAGAGCACGCCTTCGGACGTGCTGTGGAAGATCAAATCCGAGGCCCGTGAGGAAACCGACCTGGTCAATCCTGATCGCCAGATCATCGCCGCGGCAACGGCACTGGGCACGGCCCACAGAATCCTGGTTTTCGGCCAGGGCGAAGATGGTCTGCACGCCATCCTGTTCGCCACCCGCATCGGTCAGCTTGGCCTGGACGTGGTGGTCCAGCGCGATGATGCCCTGGTCCTGGCTCCATTGCAGGCTCTGGATCGGGACGATGTGCTGTTCGTGCTCTCGGAATTCGGCCAACAGGCCAGCCTGATGCCGTTGTTGCGCGATGCCCGCAGCAACGGCGCGCGCGTGATTTCAGTCACCCGGCATACCGCCAATCCCTTGCGCAACCAGTCCGATATCCAATTGCTGGTCTCCGCCCACGCCCCCGAACCGCATCTGGAAGCCATGGCCTTTCGCAGCGCCATGCAGCAATTGCTCGATCGGCTGGTCTTGCGCCTGTGGCAAACCCAGCGCAGTCGACGCGAATGCTTTTCCCGCATCCGTGAACGCCTGCAATCACCCGAGAACCTGTGAATGTCCACACCTGGAATCCGCCCCCTGCTGGTATCCCTCGCCCTGCTCTGCCTGACGGCCTGTGCTGGCCACACACCGGTACCCGATCCGGCACCGCCAGAGCAGCCGGCTGCACCGCTGCCACTGGCCTCCTCCAGCCCGGTCGCCAATAGCGATCAACTGGTCGTGGTCACCACCCGGGGCTGGGATTCGACCCAGGGCGAATTGCACCGTTATGAACGTCGTGGACGCCACTGGCAGGAAATGGGCCAGGGAACCGTCGTCAGCGTGGGCCGCAATGGCGTCGCCTGGGGTTTGGGTCTGCACTCAATGCCCCAGCCTGGCCCGCAAAAACAGGAAGGCGATGGCCGCTCGCCGG
>CAYRJS010000066.1:0-11581 GCA_964424535.1 uncultured Aquimonas sp. | reverse complement strand
GCGCGCTGCCATCGCCCTGGCTTCCGGCTTGCTCGTTGCCGTCATGCTCAGCGTACCAGCCCGGTTTTCCCCTGGTGCTTTGGGCCGCTGGCTGGGCGATACCAGTTATGGCGTCTATCTCTGGCATCTGGGGGTGATCTTGCTGGTATCCCGCCACTTGCCGCAAATGAATCCTCTGGGGCAAAGCACCCTGGTGTTGGTCCTGACGCTGCTGTTGGCGACCCTGGGCTGGTATGCGGTGGAGCGCCCGATCCTGCAATGGGCACGCAGGCGAAACTGAGACTCAAGAGCCTTGTAGATCGGCGACCCGCACGGCTTCGACAAAAGCCCGCATCCGCCCCACATCTTTGCGGCCCGGAGCAGATTCGATGCCGCTGGATACATCCACGCCCCAGGGATGGGCCGTGCGTATGGCGCGCGCCACATTGTCCGGGTGCAGGCCACCAGCCAGCAGGAAGGGTTTGCCCACGAGACCGGAAAGCCGCGTCCAGTCAAAGGCCTTGCCCGCGCCCCCCATTTCCCCGACGCCATGGCCATCAAACAGCAGACGCTCGGCAGTAGGCCAGGCTTTGGCCAGAGTTTCGATGCCGACGCTGGCGTCAATTCCGCCCAAGGCTATGGCCTTGATGAACGGTACATCGAAACCGGCGCAAAAGGCATCGGTTTCCTGGCCATGAAACTGCAAGCGATCCGGGTGCACGGCCTCGATGATGGCACTGATTTCAGCCGCCGGATTGTCCATCACCAGGGCCACGACCTCGATCGAACCCGGGATCAGGCCGCGCAGTGCCTGCGCACTCGCAGGTTCAAGACGACGGGCGCTGCGCGGAGCAAACACCAGGCCGATCATGTCCACGCCCAGGGCCACGGCCTGTTCCACATCCGCAGCCCGGCACAGGCCGCAGAACTTGATCCGGGTCGAACTGCGGGGCAAATATGGGGCTGGCATCGTCAATCCTGGGCAGAGGTGGCAGCAACAGCTTGATTTGTGGACGCGCGCTGGCTGACTTCATCCGGCAATTGCCAATGCGGCTCGTACAGCGGCCCGACAAAGACCAGGCCTCGCGCCGTCGCAGTCGGACCGGCCCGGGTACGGTCGCGACCGGCCAGCAATTCGCCCAGCCATTCTGGTGATTGCTCGCCACGCCCCACCAGAAGCAGGCTGCCGACGATATTGCGCACCATATGGTGCAGGAAGGCATTGGCCTGCACTTCAAGACGCACCTCGTCGCCACAGCGCGATACCTGAATCCGCTGCAGGCAACGTCGGGCATGGCTGGCCTGGCATTGGGACGAGCGAAATGCACTGAAATCATTTTCTCCCAGCAAGGCCTGGGCGGCCTGATGCATGGCTTCGGCATCGAGTGGGCGACATTCCCAGGCCAGATGCCGGGCTTCCAGGGCCGGGCGCGCACGGCGATTGGCGATGCGATACAAATAGCGCCGCGCGCGCGCGGAAAAGCGGGCATTGAATTCCGGCGCAACGGCACAGGCCCAACGTACGCCTATGGTCGATGGCAAACGGGTGTTGGTACCCATGGTCCAGCCATGGGCGCTGCGCTGTGCATCACTGTCGAAGTGCACGACCTGGCAACGGGCGTGTACGCCACTGTCGGTTCGACCGGCGCAGGTGACCTGAACCGGATGCCCGGCCACGAAGGACAAGGCGGTCTCCACTTCCTGCTGCACGCTCGCGGCCATGCCCAGGCGCTGCCAGCCGTGGAAATCGGTACCGTCGTATTCAATGCCAAGGGCGTGGCGCATGGTGATCAAAAAGCAATGGGCCGAGTAACTGTACCCGGCCCATCATGCCTGTTGTGCTGCCTGTCAGGAAATGCTGTCAAGCAATTGCCGGGCTTCGTCGCGCTGGACTTCGCTGCCTTCGCTCAGTACTTCTTCCAGCATGCCTCGGGCACCTTCGTTGTCACCCATGTCGAGGTAGGCCCGGGCCAGTTCGAGCTTGGTCGAAACCACATCGGTGTCAAAGGCCGAATCATCGAGTTCGTCCTGGGCTTCCGCCTCGGCCACGGGCTCGAAGTAGTGATCGTCCTCCGCTGCGTCCTCGTCACCTGCTGCCGCCACGGTCTCCCCGGTTTCATGGCTGCCTGTGGACCAGGATTCATCCTCGGCTGGGGCATGCGTTTCAGGCTCGGACCAGGCATCAGCAAAAGCCTCGGCATCCGCCTGCTCATCGGCCTCAGCCCAGTCCGTCGCCTCACCCGCCGCAGGCGCATCATCGGCCATGCCGGCAAACAGGGGGTGATCGGGAGCAATTTCCCGGCCCATGGAGCAGGCTTCCTGCCACGCCGGATCCTGTTCATCACGCACTTGGGCATGCATGGCCTCGGCGGCCATTTCAAAACCCACGGCATCTTGCGTGGTGTAGTAATGGCTCAGCAGTTCCAGGTGCAAATACAGGTCATCCGGGTGCTGGGAAAGCGCCTCGATCAGCTCGCCTTCCTTCTCGCTCAATTCCGGCATGGTCACGGCAGGCACACTGGCAGAACTGCCGGCAGCCACGTTGCCGCGCGAATCGCCGCCACGCTTGCGCCGCATCAGCAACAGGCCGATCAGGCCCAGCAGGACGGCACCACCACCGCCGATCAGCCACGGATTGAAGCTGGAACCAGAACGGTCGCTTTCGTCTGCGGTCGCCGCCGGTGTCACGGGTGCTGGTGCTGTCGCAGGTTCAGTGACCAGTGGCTCAGGCTCGGAGACCGGAGCCTCGGCCACACCCTGGCCGACATCCAGACCGTCAGCATCGGTTTCATCAAACGGGGCATCGGCGACAACGGCATCAAAATCTTCGCCTGCGTCTGCATCCACATCTGCCACGCCATCCGCATCGACAGCCGCCACCGATTCAGCCACATCGGCAACGGCATCAGCCAGTGCGGTATCGACCTGTGCTGTCGCATCAGCCTGGGTCGCGGCATCGGCCGCATCCTTGAGCCGCCGTTGCGCTGCCGCCAGTTCGCTGTCTTTCAACTCCAGCAGACGCCGGCTTTCACTTTGCAGATCTTCCAGCTCGCTGACCCGCGATTTGAGTTCGACATTTTCCTGACTCAGGGCACTGGCTTCTTCCTTGGTCCGGGCCAGTTCCGCACGCAACTCGCTTCCGCTGCCATCGGCCGCAGCACCCGAAGTGCTGGCACTGGCGCTACCCGTACCCCGTGGCGGGGTCAGCTCAAGACGCGAATCAGCCGTTGCCGCAGAACCCGGGCGGGTTGATGCCGGCGCACCACTGGCAGCCGTGGCCGGTTGCAGTACGCTGGCAACCTGGCCGCTCCAGGTTTGCATCTGCTCACGCACTTGCGCCGCAGCGTCGGCGGCCGCCAATACGGTGGCCTCGTCACGACTGGGAATCCGCAACACCGCGCCCTTGCGCAGGCGGTTGATGTTGTTGTCGATAAAAGCTTCGGGGTTGGCATGCAACAGGGCCAGCATCATCTGATTGACCGTTACCGATTCGTCCGGACGGTGGTTTTGCGCAATCGACCACAAGGTTTCGCCCGCATTCACCGGGCCATAGACGCCCGCTGTTGGAGTTGGCGTGCTGGCCACTTCATACGCAGGTGTGGACCGCACCGACATGTCGTCCAGTTCTTCCGCCCGCGTGGGCGCAGGCGCGGGTGCAGCCGCCGGCTCCACCGCAACGCCGGGTTCGGGCATCGGTGGTGGGGCTTCCAGCAAGGGTTCAGCCCGTGCCGGTTCGGACTCGGTCAACGGTGCCACCGTGGCCGGGGCCGAACGGGTGATCGGCATCATCGACGGCGGATCGAGCAGCACCGTGTACTCGCGCAACATCTTGCCCTTGCCCCAATCCACCTCGAGCAGGAAGCTCAAGAACGGATCGCTGACCTTGTTGGGCGTGGTGACGCGAATCACGCTGCGGCCCTGGCCATCCTTGATGACCTCAAAGGCCAGATTGGCCGCTTGCAGGCCGATCTGATCCAGACCCACGCGCGCAAAGGCATCGGGGGCCGCCAGTCGTACCCGCAAGGCATCGGCCTCGCCGGGATTGCTTGTAAGCACCGGAATTTCAGCCACCAAAGGCTGATTCAGGGTGGACTTCACCTGGATTTGGCCCAATCCCAGGGCAGACGCCTGGGAACCGCACAAGGCCAAGGCCAAAGCCATCGAAAGTCGAAGACGCTTGTTCATCTTGGAATATTCCCCTGGAGTCATGCGCACATGTTCCTTGAGTATTGACGTGCCTGTCGTTTCCCCCCTGAACCTAGAAACGACATGACAACGCGGTTCTAACTATAGATCACACGTCACTTTTTACCAATAGTTCAGCGATCTGTACAGCGTTCAATGCCGCCCCCTTGCGAATATTGTCGGAGACGACCCACAAATTGAGCCCACGTGGATGGGAAATATCGCGCCGAATCCGGCCCACGAACACGGCATCGTGACCGGAAGCATGGGTAACCGGCGTTGGCCAACCGCCAGGGCGGCGCTCGTCCACCACCACGACTCCTGGCGCGGATTCCAGCAATTCGCGCGCGGTTTCTGCCGAAATCGATTCGCGGGTTTCGATATGTACGGCCTCGGAATGACCATAGAACACCGGCACCCGCACCGCCGTCGGGTTCACTTCGATGCTGTCGTCGGCCAGGATCTTGCGGGTTTCCCAGACCAGTTTCATTTCCTCGCGGGTATAGCCGTTGTCGAGAAACTCATCGATCTGGGGAATCAGGTTGAAGGCGATCTGGGTCGGAAAACGCTCGGGTTCGGGATCGGCAAAACGCAGCAGGGCCGCGGTCTGGCGTCCCAGTTCCTCCATCGCGGAGCGCCCGGCCCCGGAAACCGATTGATAGGTCGCCACATTGATGCGCTCGATGCCAACAGCACGGTGCAGCGGCGCCAGGGCCACCAGCAACTGCATGGTGGAGCAGTTGGGGTTGGCGATGATGCCTTTCGGGCGCGTGTGGATGGCCTCGGGATTGACCTCGGATACCACCAGCGGCACCTCATCGTCGTAACGAAAGGCCGAGCTGTTGTCGACCACCACGGCGCCCTTGTCGACAAAGCGCGGGGCATATTCGGTCGAGGTGCTGCCACCGGCCGAGAACAGGGCGATATCCACCCCGGTCGGATCGAATCTGGCCAGATCCTGGACCACGACTTCACGCCCGCCGAAGTTCACCTGGCTACCGGCCGAGCGTTCGGAGGCCAGGGGAATCAAGGTACCTACGGGGAACCGGCGTTCGGCCAGGATCGAGAGCATGGTCTCGCCCACGGCACCAGTGGCGCCGACAACGGCAACGGTGTACTGCTTGGTCTGGCTCACGCAATTCGCCTTGTACGGGTCAAAAAATTATGGAAATCAGTCTGCTGCATCCGTATTCACCCGCGGTTGGACAATCCCGACGTCTCCGCACTGGGCGCGATGACGCAGGGCCTGGTCGATCAGGACCAGGGCCACCATGGCCTCGGCGATCGGGGTGGCGCGAATGCCCACACAGGGATCGTGTCGACCATGGGTAACCACGTCCACCTCTTCACCATCCAGGTCGAGGCTGCGACCTGGAAGGCGGATGCTGGAGGTGGGTTTCAGGGCCATCGAGCAATGGATCGGCTGACCACTGGAAATGCCACCGAGAATGCCACCGGCATGGTTGGAAACAAAACCATCCCTGGTCATCTCGTCACGGTTTTCCGTACCGCGCAAGGCCGCCACGGCAAAGCCATCGCCGATCTCCACGCCCTTGACGGCATTGATGCTCATCAGCGCCGCAGCCAGGTCGGCATCGAGCTTGCCGTAAATCGGCTCACCCCAACCCGGCGGCACGCCTTCGGCGAACACGTCCACGCGCGCGCCGATGGAGTCTCCGGACTTGCGCAAGGCGTGCATGTACAGCTCCAGTTCTTCGAGCATGTCCGGATCGGGCCAGAAGAAGGGGTTGGTTTCGACCACAGTCCAATCGAATCGGCGCGGACGTAGATCGCCTAGTTGCGAGACATGCCCGCGCACCGTGACCCCACGTTCGGCCAGCCATTTTTTGGCCACCACCCCGGCCGCCACCCGCATCGTGGTTTCCCGGGCGGAACTGCGGCCGCCGCCACGGGGATCGCGGATGCCGTACTTTTGCCAGTAGGTGTAATCGGCATGGGCGGGGCGAAACTGACGGGCGATATCGCCGTAGTCGCGGCTGCGCTGGTCGGTGTTGCGGATCAGCAAACCAATCGGGGTGCCGGTGGTACGACCCTCATACACCCCGGAGAGGATTTCCACCTCGTCCGCCTCGCGTCGTTGTGAGGTGTGGCGTGAGCGCCCGGTGGCGCGCCGTTCCAGATCCTGGCGAAAATCCTGCACATCCAGCGCCAGACCTGGCGGGCAACCATCGATCACGCAGCCAATGGCCGGGCCATGGGATTCACCGAAAGTGGTGACCGCAAACGCGGTGCCAAAAGTATTGCCCGCCATATCCGCCCTACCCGCGCTGGCCGGCCAGGGCTGCAATGGCGGCGTGATGACGAACCAGCTCTTCGCGCTCGACCACGAACACGCCCATCTGGCCGACCTTGAACTCGATCCAGGCCAAAGCCAGTTGCGGCAGCAACTCCACCAAAGCGCGTTCGCTTTCGCCCACTTCGCAAATCAGCAGGCCATCTTCGCGCAAGTGTGCCGGGGCATCGCGCAGGATGCGCAGAGCCAGGTCCAGGCCATCATCACCGGCACGCAGGCCCAGTTCCGGCTCGAAACCATATTCATCCGGCAGCGCATCCATTTCATCGTGGGTGACATAGGGCGGATTGGTGACGATCAGGTCGTACTGTTCGCCTTCAAGGTCAGCAAACAGGTTCGACTGCAGCAGCCGCACGCGTTCGGCAACATCGAAACGCTCGACATTGGCCTGCGCCAGCGCCAGCGCATCTTCACTCAGATCGACCAGATCCACCTGCCAGTTCGGCTGATATACCGCCATGGCGATGCCGATGCAGCCCGAGCCGGTGCACAGATCCAGGGCGCGACCCACCTCACGATGACCCAGCCAGGGTTGGAAACCGGCTTCGATCAATTCGGCAATCGGCGAACGCGGCACCAGGGCCCGAGGATCGCTGAGAAAACACAGCCCGGCAAACCAAGCCTCGCCGGTGAGGTAGCAGGCCGGAATCCGCTCGCGGATACGGCGCTCGAAAATTGCCAGAATTTCCTTTTTTTCCGTTTGCGTCAGGTGCGCCTGGCCATACACCGGCGACAGGTCGTGCGGCAGGTGCAATACATGCAGAACCAGTTGGGTGGCCTCGTCCAGAGCATTGTCATGGCCATGCCCAAACGTCAGCCCGGCGGCACCGAAGCGGCTTGCGCCATAGCGGATGAAATCGATAACGGTGGCAAGCTCGGCGGTCATGGACAGGATCGGGCAAGGAAAGCGCTGCAGTATAGCCTGCAATCAGTCGCCGGTCGGATCGATCCAGACGCCATCTTCGCGCACTTCGCTGGGCAGTTCGCGCAGGCTCTGGCCCCGGCAGGGCCCGGCGATGCAATTGCCTTCGGGAATGGTGAAACAGGCACCGTGGGCCGAACACACCACCGTGCCGGCATCCAGGATGAAGCGTCCTGGAGCGACCTCAAGGCGTCGGCCCGCATGTGGGCAGACATTGTGGAAGACCCGGACCTGATCGCCCTCGCGCAGGGCCAAAAGGGCCAGAGGTTCGCCGGCCAGGTCCAGATCGAAGCCGGTTACCCCAGATGCCGGCAAATCGGCCATTGCTGAAAGAAAGGTAAAGCCCATGGTTGAACGTCGGTCACTTGTATTGGTCACACCCAGTCACGATACTTCAAACCGAACCTTTCCAGGCAAGCCGATGCGCATTTTTTCCTTCCCGCTGCAACCACCCCGTCACCCTCTGGCACGGCTGGCCCTGGGTGCTGCCAGCCTGGCCTTGCTCGGGTTTTTCACCTTGTTTGGCCTGGTTGTAGCCAGTGTCGGACTGGCCGGCTTCGCCGCCTATCGGCTGTACGCGAAATTGACCGGGAAACGCCCATTCGACGCCCGGCCTGCCGATCCACGCGTCATCGAAGGCGAGTTCTCGGTCGTGGACAGACCACGACTGCCACGTTGACCTTGCGACCACTCATCTGTTGGGTGCAACCGTTGCCGCTTTGCGTCTGACCTGTTCGGCCCCTGCATCAAGCCGTCGGGCCGGTGCCAGGGTAACGCGAAAACAACTGCCACCCGGGACCGGCACATAGTCGAGTGTGGCCTGGTTGGCCTCGCATAGTTGCCGGGCGATATACAGACCCAGACCATTGCCCAGCTCGTGGGTGGTGATGAAAGGCTCGAAAATCTTTTCCGCGACCTTGGGTGGAATCCCCGGTCCGCGATCAAGCACCTCCACCACGATGGGACCACCATCGGCCAATTTGCGCGTAGCCACGGTGATGCGTGCCGGCTGACCGGGCAAATGCCCGTGCTGGATGGCATTCTGCACCAGGCAACTGACCACCTGCTCCAACTGCCGGGGATCGACCACGGCATCAAGCTCCTGCGTTGGTACCACAGCCCGCACCGCCCCGATATCACCGGGTTGGCTGGCCTTGTAATCATCAACGAAACGCTGCACCCAACGGGTGGTATCGATGGTTTCCGGCTGCGAACGTTCCCGCCGCGACAGGCTGAGCACGTTTTCGATGATGCCGTTCATGCGCTGGCAGTGGTTGAGCACGATTTCGACCAGACGACGATCACCCTCGATCAAATCCGGGGATTCCTCCAGCAGTTGCGCCGAATAACTGATGGCGGTGAGCGGGTTGCGGATTTCATGGGCGATGCTGGCCGACAGACGCCCCAGGTTGGCCAGGGTCAATTCTTCGGCCCGACGTGAAAGCAGGGAGGTATCGTCGAGAAAGATCACGAACAGCTCGTTGGTCGTACCCATGCCGGCAAAGCGCGGGATGACCTCGGGTACATCGTTGCCCAGCTTGAGGGGCTGGTCTTCGTTGCGCAGATTGCCCATGCGCCACTGGAACAGGCGCTGGGCCAGTTCATGGGCGACTTCGCCCAACACCAGTTGCTTGCCCGAGGGCTGTCCGAGCAGGTGCCAGGCGGCTTCGTTGTGCAAATGCACGACACCAACCACATCCACCACCAACACGCCCGTGCGCATGCGTCGAATGACCAGTTCGTTGATCTGCGCCAGACTTTCGACCTCGGCCCCGCGTTGCCGCGCCAGAGCATGGGCATCGCGTGTCTGCCGTCCTACCAGATCTCCGAGCTTGGCCATCGCCAGATAGCCCAGAGCACAGACCAGGATTTCGATCAAGGATCGTCGTTCAAACTGGCCGCCAACACTGGACAGGGCATATTCCATCAGCAGCAAGGCTCCGGCGGCAACCGCCAGGACCAGGGTCGTGCGCAGGGGCAGCAGAACCGCAGCTGCGCCGAAATTGATGATCAAGGCCATGGCGATGCCGGTTTGCAGATGCTGCACGGCATGCACCATCAGCACCGTGGCGATGATGTCCAACACCACGGCTACCAAGACCTGGCCAAACAAGGGTCGGTCATTGCTTCGCGCATACAGCATCAGCAACACCGAGGCCAGCAAATAACTCACGGCCACCCAGGCGGCCAGCCGCGGCCGTCCCAGGGCCACCCATTCCTCGGGAAGCGGGCCAAATGCCAGCAAGGCGAAAACCGCCGCTATCAGGGTTCGATACAGGGTGAAAAAGTATTGTTCGCGCTGCAGCACCTCATCGCCGGCATGCAGATCCAGCGCTTCTTCATCCTCCACGCGCGCAAATACGCTCATACACCCTCCCATGCGGCAGCGATACGGCACAATGACCCGATCCGAAGCCTGCTTCCCCCACCGTCGCGGCTCGATTCGACACCGCCAAGCGTATCGTGTTTTGCCTTTGCCCGGTGGGTCCATCAAAATAGCGGGCTCGCCATGGCTTTTCCCGGCCCTGGCCGGACCCGGCGGCCACGCCGCCTCCCCCACTCAACTTACCCACAGGGTGACGCATGAATTTCCACGAATACCAGGCCAAGGAACTGTTTGCCCAGTATGGCATCCCGGTTCCAACCGGCAAGATCGCACGTACCCCGGAAGAAGCCGTCGAGGCCGCCAAGGCCATCGGTGGTGACTTCTGGGTCGTCAAGGCCCAGATCCACGCGGGCGGCCGCGGCAAGGCCGGCGGCGTCAAGCTGTGCCGCTCACTGGATGACGTGCGCACACACGCCAAGACCATGCTCGGCACCCGCATGGCCACCTACCAGTCGGCCGGCGTGGCCCTGCCGATCGACACCGTGCTGGTGACCCAGGCTACCGACATCGCCAAGGAACTGTACCTGTCCCTGCTGGTGGATCGCTCGACCAAGTCGATCACCTTCATCACCTCCAGCGAAGGCGGCATGGAGATTGAGCAGGTCGCGGCGGAAACCCCGGACAAGATCCAGACCCTGCACGTCAATTACGTCCAGGGCCTGCAGGCCTTCCAGTGCCGCCAGGTCGGTTTTGCCATGGGCCTGAACGCCAAGCAGGTCAACCAGCTCACCAAGCTGATGCTGGGCCTGTTCAAGCTGTTCAACGACAAGGATCTGGCCCTGGTCGAATTGAACCCGCTGGCGATCCTCACCAACGGCGATCTGGCCGTGCTCGATGGCAAGGTCAATTCCGATGACAACGCCAGCTTCCGCCACGCCGACCTGGTGGCCATGCGCGATATCCGCCAGGAAGACGAAACCGAGGTCAAGGCCAGCCAGTTCGATCTGAACTACGTCACCATGGACGGCAATATCGGCTGCATGGTCAACGGCGCCGGCCTGGCCATGGCGACCATGGACGTGATCAAGCTGGAAGGCGGTGAGCCGGCCAACTTCCTCGATGTGGGTGGTGGCGCCAACAAGGAACGGGTGACCGAAGCCTTCAAGCTGATCCTGTCCTCGGACAAGGTCAAGGCCATTTTCGTCAACATCTTCGGCGGCATCGTGCGCTGCGACATGATCGCCGAGGGCATCATCGCCGCGGTCAAGGAAGTCGGCGTGAAAGTGCCGGTGATCGTGCGCCTTGAAGGCACCAACGTGGACAAGGGCAAGGAATTGCTGCGCAATTCCGGGCTGGCCATCCAGGCAGCCGACGACATCAACGATGGGGCCAAAAAGTCCGTCGCCGCCGTGCGTCAGGCAGCCTGATCCTCGCACTTTCGAATACTTCCTGTTCCGGGTCGATCGCGGCCCGGTTCGAACAACCTCCAAGGACTCTTTACCCATGTCCGTTTTGATCAACAAGAACACGCGCGTGCTTGTGCAGGGCTTTACCGGCTCGCAGGGCACCTTCCATTCCCAACAGATGCTCGAGTACGGCACCAAGGTGGTCGGTGGCGTCACCCCCGGCAAGGGCGGCCAGGAGCATGTCGGCCTGCCGGTTTTCAACACCGTGCAGGATGCCGTGGCGGAAACCGGGGCCAATGCCTCGGTGATCTACGTCCCGCCCCCGTATGCCGCTGACGCCATCCTGGAAGCCGCCGATGCCGGCATCCAGGTGATCGTGGCCATCACCGAAGGTATCCCGGTGCTGGACATGCTGCGGGTCAAGAACGTGCTCGCCGGCTACGACGATG
>CAYRJS010000065.1:0-11613 GCA_964424535.1 uncultured Aquimonas sp. | reverse complement strand
AAGAACTTCGACCCGCGCGCCAAGATCATCCGCGAAATGACCCACAAGGTGCTGGCCGAACTCGGGGTCAACGATCCCCTGCTGGACGTGGCCTTGCGCCTGGAAGAGGCCGCGCTCAAGGACGATTATTTCGTGCAGCGCAAGCTCTACCCGAACGTCGACTTCTACAGCGGCATCATCTACAAGGCCCTGGGCATTCCGACCGAGATGTTCACCGTGATGTTCGCCATTGCCCGCACCGCCGGCTGGGTTTCGCACTGGCTGGAGCAGCAGGACGATCCGGACAACCGCATCGGTCGGCCGCGTCAGGTCTATACCGGCGCCACGCCCCGCGATTACGTTGCCATCGACGCACGTAGCTGATCTGGTTTGCGCCCGTCATCCGGTTGGTTGGCGGGCGCATGGCCGCATCAGGCCGAAGTTTCAACGGCGCTACGGTATTGCTGCGAGGGTGCAGCGGGGCATGGGTGTGTGCCCGTCCTGCAGCATGGGTGTCTGCCATTCACTGATGGCCGGCAGCAGCCATAACTCGAAATCGATGCCATCGGCCTGCAACTGGACGCAGGGCACAGCCTCCACATGATCGGGGCGTACGTGGATACGACGTTCACCGACACGGTGGGCAATGTCTTGTTCTTGCAGGAATCTGAGTACGGCCTCGGCTTCATCGCAATGCAGATGCAGTTGTACCGGGGAGTGGATATCGGCCGTGCCATCCAGCACGGCGCCCACGAGCAGCGGGCGGAACGCTGACAAAAAGCGCATGGCTTGTCTGGCAGCAGCGCGCCGGATCTGGAGTTCCCGATCCTGGCGTTCGCCGTGGAACAGACGCTGGTAATCGCGCAGGGCCGCCTGGATTTCCTCGGCCTTCGGCCAGAGACGGCGATCGGAGCGGTCGCCATGCCGGCCCAGCACCCGGCGCAAGGCCAGCATGGGGTCGTCGATGGCCATCTCGCTCATGCAGCGTGCCGCCTGTTCGGCCAGCCAGCGGCGGTGCTGTTGCGGATTCATCAGAACAGATCGAAGGATTCGCGTTCGCTGGTGGTGTTGCGAATCGCTTCGCGACTGGCGTTTTCCAGACGGGCGGCATCTTCGATCTTCATGTATTCGCTGATCGCGCCTGGAGTTCCGGCGGGCGCCAGCAGGCCGGTGGCCGGGTCAATCAGGGTGGTCACGATGCCTTCGGGGATGGGTGCTTCTTCCTGGGCTTTGCCATCCAGGGCGGCGCGCATGACGTCGATCCACATCGGCAGGGCCGCAGTGGCGCCGAATTCGCGTGAACCCAGGGTGGAAAAGTCATCCATGCCGACCCAGGCACTGGTCACGACACCAGCCCCGAAACCGGAGAACCAGGCGTCGCGATAATCATTGGTGGTACCGGTCTTGCCGCCGATATCCCGGCGCTCCAGCACGCGGGCACCCCGTCCGGTACCGCGCTGGATCACGTCGCGCAACAAGGACTGGACCAGGAATGCGGTACGTTCATCGATGGCACGTGGTGCCAGTTGCCGGGTTTGCGGGCCGACATCATCCGTTGCCGGGATTGCCGGGGCCGCTGCGCCCAGATTGAAGCCGGCAACGGCATCGGTGCTGGCTTGTTCGAAGCGCTCGGGGCAGGCACGGCAGGCTTGCAAAGGGTGCTCGGAGGCGACGACCACGCCATTGCGATCAAGCACTTGCGACAGAAAATAAGGGGTAACCAGAAACCCTCCGTTGACGAACACGGCATAGCCACGGGCAGCGCCCAAGGGCGGGATCGAGCTGGTTCCCAGTGCCAGCGAAAGGTTTTCCGGCAGGCTTTCGGGGGCAAAGCCGAAGTTCTGGATATAACGCTTGGCATAACTGGCCCCGATTGCATCCAGGATGCGGACCGAGACCAGGTTGCGCGAGGTCACCATCGCCTCGCGCAGGCGCATCGGCCCGGAAAAGGTGTTGTTGTCATTGGACGGGCGCCAGGACGAGCCGGTGCTGCGATCATGGAATACGACCGGGGCGTCGAGCACGATGGAGGCGGGGTGAAAACCGCGTTCAAAGGCCGCCGCGTAGACAAAGGGCTTGAAGCTGGAGCCGGGTTGGCGCAGGGCCTGGGTGGCGCGGTTGAATTTGTTGAGGCCAAAACTGAAACCGCCGTTGAGGGCGAGGATGGCACCGTCCTCGGCGGCCAGCGACACCACGGCGCCTTGAGCCTGGGGGATCTGGGCCAGTTCAAAATTGCCCTCGGCATTGCGCGCCAAACGCACGATATCTCCGGCTGCCAGCACGTCGGCAACCTTGCGTGGAGACGTTCCACGCCGATCGACCGCCAGTTGCGGAGCGGCCCAACGCATCGAAGACAACTCCAGCACGACGTCCTGGCCATCGGCCAGCAGCAATTGGGCCTGGGCATCATCGACCTGTGTCACCAGCGCCGGCTGCAAGCCGCCGAGGACGCGGTAGTCGCGCAGGATTGTCTGGGCCGTGGCCGGGGTGATGTCCTGAGGCAGGTCGACGTGTCCTTCGGCACCACGCCAGCCATGGCGCCGATCGTAGGCCAGCAAGGCCGAGCGGATGGCGCCGTTGGCGGCTTCCTGGATACGTGAGTCCAGTGTGGTGCGGGCGCGATAACCACCAATGAAGGCATCGGCCCCATAGCGATCGACCATGGCCTGGCGCACCATTTCAGCCACATACGAGGCTTCCAGTTCCACCGGGGGTTCGTGCGGGGAGGCGTGGTTGGGCTCGGCTACGGCGGCCTGATAGGCATCGGCGTCAATGAAACCCAGTTCGCGCATGCGCAACAGGGCGTAGTTGCGCCGCACCATGGCCCGCTCCGGGTTGATCACCGGGTTGCCGCTGGAGGGAAACTTGGGGATCGAGGCCAGGGTGGCGGCTTCGGCCAGGCTCAATTCGTCCAGGGTCTTGCCGTAGTAGAACTCGGCCGCCGCCACGATGCCGTAGGCGCGGTTGCCGAAGAAACTCTTGTTGAGATACAGCCCGAGGATCTCGTCCTTGCCCAGCTCGCGTTCCATCTTCAGGGCCAGCAGCATCTCGCGGAACTTGCGCACATAGCTGTATTCCGGGCTCAGGAAGAACATCTTGGCGACCTGCTGGGTAATCGTGGAACCACCCGGAACGCGGCCCTCATCGGTGGTGGCCAGCAGCCAGACCGCACGGAAAGTACCGCGCCAGTCAACCCCGGGATGCGAGTAGAAACGCGCATCTTCCAGCGCAATGAAGGCCTGTTTGACCACTTCCGGGACTTTTTCGATCCGGATCGGGATGCGGCGGGTTTCGCCGAACAGGGCCATCAGCTTGTCGTCGGCACTGTAAACCGCCAGGGGTACCTGGTACTCGACATTGCGCAATGTCTGTACGGAAGGCAGACCGGGTGCGATCAGCCAGTACAGCACGCCCAGTGCCGCAACGCCGCACAACGACGCCACCAGGCCCAGGATGAGCAACCACTTCAGAAGCCGGCGCAAATATGTCATTTTCGTGGGGATACCAAGGGTTTGCAGAAATTGTTAAAGAAGAGTATAGAATGTAGCCGCAGGTTCGCCGATGCCTTGTGTGACGGTGCCTGCAGCGGGGGCGTGCAGGTGTCGACAGGGGGGTCGGCCAGGTGTGCAATGAACGTACCTGTTGCCAAACAGTTAAGACTCGTTATTTAATGTGTCTACGCAAGAGTTGCTCGTAAGGGCCCGTTTGGAGGGGATAAATCGTGGGGCTGTTTGCTACCAACACTACACCCATGATTGGCGTGGACATCAGTTCCACGGCGGTCAAGTTGCTGCAGCTGAGCCAAGCCGGAGGCCGCTACCGTGTTGAACACTACGCGGTGGAGCCGTTGCCACCCAACGTTGTGGTCGAAAAGAACATCGTCGAAGTGGAGGCGGTGGGCGAGGCGATCAAGCGGGCACTGTCACGTTCCGGTTCGCGTCTCAAGCAGGCTGCGGCTGCAGTTGCCGGTTCCACCGTGATCACCAAGGTCATCCCGATGCAGGCCAACCTGGACGGGGATGAGCTGGAAGATCAGGTCCAGGTCGAAGCCGCGCAGTATATCCCGTATCCGATCGAGGAGGTCAGCCTCGATTTCGAGATACTCGGGCCGGTCAAGGACAACCCGGAGATGATCCAGGTGTTGCTGGCGGCCACGCGCACCGAGAACGTCGAGGTTCGCCAGTCGGCCCTGGAATTGGGCGGACTGACGGCCAAGGTCATCGATGTAGAGGCCTTCTCGATGGAGAACGCCTTCAAACTCATCGCCGACCAGCTGACCGTGCCCAAGGATGCCCTGGTGGCGCTGGTGGACGTCGGCGCCACCATGACCACGCTCAATGTGTTGCGCAACCAGCGCAGCATCTATTCGCGCGAACAGGTGTTCGGCGGCAAGCAGTTGACCGATGAGATCATGCGCCGTTACGGCCTGTCCTACGAGGAGGCCGGCTTGGCCAAACGCCAGGGCGGATTGCCGGAAAGCTATGAAGTCGAGGTGCTGGAGCCATTCAAGGAAGCCATGGTCCAGCAGCTCGGACGTCTGTTGCAGTTCTTCTACGCCGGCAGCGAGTTCAACCGCGTCGACCAGATCGTGCTGGCCGGAGGCTGTGCCTCCATCGCCGGAATCGCGGAAATGGTGGAAGAACAGATCGGCGTCTTGACCGTGGTTGCCAACCCGCTTGCCAACATGTCGCTGTCCTCGCGAGTCCAGGCCCAGGCCCTGGCGCAGGATGCTCCGGCACTCATGATCGCCTGCGGGCTGGCCTTGAGGAGCTTCGACTGATGGCAAAGATCAACCTCCTGCCCTGGCGCGCAGAGCGCCGCAAACAGCGCCAGCAGCAATTTTATACCGTGCTGGCCGTCGTCGGCATTGCCGCGGTCCTGGCCGTGTTCGGGATCAAGCTGTACTTCGATTCCCTGATCGAAGCCCAGCAGGCGCGCAATACCTATCTGCAAACCGAGATCACCGAAGTCGACAAGAAGATCAAGGAGATCGAGGCGCTCGACAAGAAGCGGGCCGACCTGCTGCAACGCAAGCAGGTGATCGAGGAGCTGCAGGCCAGCCGCTCGCAGATGGTGCATCTGTTCGATGAACTGGTGCAGACCATCCCCGAGGGCATCC
The DNA here is from genome assembly GCA_964424535.1 of uncultured Aquimonas sp. Lineage (GTDB taxonomy): Bacteria > Pseudomonadota > Gammaproteobacteria > Xanthomonadales > Xanthomonadaceae > Denitratimonas. The sequence goes on along the minus strand of CAYRJS010000065.1, from coordinate 6,515 downwards.
GCCTGACCTCGATCAAGCAGAACGGCAGCATTCTGACCCTGGAAGGTCTGAGCCAGTCCAATGCCCGGGTGTCGTCCTATATCCGGGCCCTGGAAGGATCGGGCTGGATGTCCAAGCCGGACCTTTCCATCATCGAGGCCAAGGGCAGTGAAAAGAACATGCCCTACATCTTCAACCTCAAGGTCACCTTGGTACAGCCCAAGGACCCCAATGCCGAAGATGAGACCACTGGAGGTGCGCAATGAGCGGATTTGATCTGCGCAATCTCGATACCAGCAATCCGGGTGGCTGGCCGGCCTCGGTCAAGGCGTTTTTCTGCGTCTTGCTGGCAGCCTTCATCCTGATCGTGGGCTGGTTCGTGTTGATCAATGACCAGCGCGAGACGCTGGAAGGTGAACGCAGCAAAGAAGTCAGCCTGCGCACCCAGTTTGAACAAAAGCAGGCGCGAGCCGTCAACCTTGAGCCGCTCAAGCAGCAGTTGGCCGACATGGAGCTGATGCTGCAACAGATGTTGCGTCAATTGCCCAGCCGAACCGAAATGGCTGACCTGATTGTCGATATTTCCCAGACGGCCCTGGCCAGTGGCATCCAGAACGAATTGTTCCAGCCGCAAAACGAGATCCGCAAGGAATTTTACGCGGAAAAGCCAATCTCGTTGCGCATGGTGGGTACCTACCACCAGTTCGGCGCTTTCGTCAGTGGTGTGGCCTCGTTGCCGCGCGTGGTGATCATGACCATGCACGATATTTCGCTCAAGCCCCGTGATGGAGCCCGCCCGGGTGGATCACTGGTACTCGAGGGTACGGTCAAGACCTATCGTTATCTCGATGAGGACGAAGAAGCTGAAGCAGCACAACAGCAGGGAGGAGGACGCTGATGAACACGGTTCGTGCCAGAATGCGTCTGGTCAACCATGGACGCATGATCCTGCTGGCCGCAGCCCTCGCTACTGGATTGGCAGCCTGTGCGCCGAACATGGCGGATCTGCAGTCCTGGGTAGCCGAGGTCAAGGCCAGACCGCCCAAGCCATTGGACCCGTTGCCGGTCATGCGTCAGTTTGAGACTTTCGAATACTCCGCTGATACCCGGCGCGATCCGTTCAGCAATCCGCTTGCTGACCAGGAGGCTGCTGGCCCGGGTTCGTCCCTGCGACCGGATCCGACTCGACGCAAGGAACCTTTGGAAGCCTTCCCGCTTGATGGCCTGACCATGGTGGGAACCTTGGGCGAGGGTGCGGAAATGATGGGCTTGATCATGGATCCCGAGCGTGTCGTGTACAAGGTGACGGCCGGTCAATACATGGGACAAAGCGATGGACGCATCGATGCGGTGTTTGAAGACCATATCGATTTGACGGAACTGGTGCCCGATGGTGCCGGCGGCTGGATTGAACGTAAGGCCCAAGTGGCGCTGGACGACAACTAGGGATGGGGATAGCAAGATGACCTCGACGATGAAAAAACTCCAGGCAATGACGCCACGGATGAGGCAGGGATTGATCGGCCTGTTGGCAAGCTTTGCTCTAGGCCTGGGAGGCATGGCAAGTGCCAATACCCTCCAGGAAATCAGCTACGCCACGGCGACCGATGGCAGTGTGCGGGTCATGCTGCACTTGACCGATCCGGCGGCCGGAGCCCAGGCCTTCACCACCGATGATCCGGCGCGAATCGTGATCGACCTGCCCGATACGGCCAATGCCGTGGCAGGGCGCCGCATCGTGGTCGGCAGTGGTGCCACCAATGCCATCAGTGCGGTGGAAGCAGGCGGACGCACGCGGGTCGTGATCGATCTGTTCGACCGCACCACGTATGAGGCCTATGCCGATGGCAGCAGTTATGTGCTGGATATCGCGCCCACGGCCCGCGCCACTGCTGCAGCCGTGACTCCGGGTCTGTCTGCCGATCCGGCCAAGCGTGTGGCAGGGGTCAACCCGTCCGTGGTAAACGTCGATTTCAGGCGTACCCCGGAAGGCGCGGCCCGTATCCTGCTGCAGCTCAGCCGTGAGAACGTGCTGGTTGATCTCAATACCGATGGGCAGTGGGTCAACCTCGATCTGAAAGATGTCGATGTTCCCGACACCCTGCGTCAGAAACTGGACGTGACCGACTTCGCTACCCCGGTGCAAAGCATCGAGACCGATCGGCGTGGCAGCGGTTCGCGCATGGCCGTGGCCGTGGCCGGAGCGTTCGAAACCATGGCCTATCAGACCGGTACCGAATATGTGCTGGAAATTTCCCCTCGGGTCGTGGCCGAAGGTGGCGATGACGGCTCTGACGGGGTGGGCACAGGCGTGCAAAAAGGCTATGGCGGCGCGCCGGTTACCTTCAATTTCCAGGACATCCCGGTTCGCACCGTACTGAACCTGATCGGTGAAGAAGCCCAGCTCAATATCGTCGTCGCCGACACCGTTGGCGGCAACGTCACCTTGCGCTTGATCAACGTGCCTTGGGACCAGGTGCTGGATATCGTCTTGCGGGCCAAGAACCTCGACAAGCGTACCGATGGCAATGTCGTCTGGGTGGCTCCTCAATCTGAAATCGCCAGCTACGAGAAGGCTCTGGCCGATGCACGCATGGAAATGGAAGAGCGGGCCGAGCTGCTGACCGAATACATTCCCATCAACTATGGTCGGGCCCAGGATATCGCCGAACTTTTGACCACCGAGAGTCTGCGAGGACAGCAAAGTGGCGGGCAAAGCACTCAGAGTACGTCCAGTGGCTTTTTGTCACCACGCGGCAGCGTCACCTTTGATCCGCGTACCAACACTCTGTTGCTGAGTGAAACGGCGCAAAAAATCGCCGAACTGAAGGATTTGATCCGCTTGCTGGACCGTCCGGTCGATCAGGTTCTGATCGAAGCCCGGATCGTGATCGCCAGCGAAACCTTCGCGCGTGAACTGGGTGCCCGCTTTGGTATCAGCAGCGCCCGCCAGGAAGGTGACAACACCATCATCAGCACCAGTGGCTCTCTGGCTGGCAGCAGCGGCATGGCCGCCCTTGCGCTGGAAAATCGTCTGGCCGGGCGGGCGCCACTCGCCGGTATTGGCGCTGCCGGCAATGCCCTGAACGTCAATCTGCCTTTGGTCGATCCGGCCGGAGCCATTGGCTTTTCCATTCTTGGGGCCGACTATCTGCTGGATCTTGAGTTGTCAGCCTTGCAGCGTGAAGGTCGCGGAGAAATCGTTTCCAGCCCGCGCGTGATCACCTCCAACCAATTGCAGGCCACCATCAAGCAAGGTCAGGAAATTGGTTACATCACCAATACGGGCCGAGGTGCGGAAGCAACCTCCACCGTCAACTTCAAGGAAGCCTTCCTTGAGTTGGTGGTCACCCCCACCATCACCCAGGATGGTCGGGTGTTCATGAATCTTGGGGTCAAGAAGGACGAGATCACCGAGTGGATCGATCAGGGGGAGATGGGACGTACGCCGGCCTTGGCGCGTCGTGAAGTCACCACAGCCGTCCTGGTCGACAGCGGCCAGACCGTGGTGGTGGGTGGCGTCTACGAGTTCAGCAGTCGAGACGACATCCGCAAGGTTCCATTCCTTGGCGATGTGCCGGTCCTGGGCAACCTGTTCCGTTCCAAGGCCAAGGGTACCGACAAGGCGGAATTGCTGATCTTCGTGACACCGAAGATCCTCAATGTCGCCGGACCCAGCGGGGGCTGAGTGTCCAGTATCAAACCATTACTCAACAAAAGCGCAGGAAGCGATCCGGTTCGCGGAGATTACCCATGAAATTTGCAACTATTCTGAAGAGTCTATTGGTACTGACCGCAGTAACGCTTCTGGCTGCCTGTGGTGGTGGCACCAGTGGCGGTGACTCGGCGTTCCAGCCTGCCAGTTGGAAGATCACGGCCTCGCCTACGGCAAATACCGTGCAGTCGGGCAACTATATTGACGTGGTTGTGCGAGTTACCCAGGCCAATGGCAGCAACGTGCCAGATGGCACCACGGTGAACTCCACCGTCACGCCCGCCTCCACCGGTACGCTGCGCAACTTCAGCAATGGATCGTTGGGCGACACCAGCGGTACCACAACCGGTGGCAATGCCACGTTCCGGTTTACCGCAACGGGCTCTGGTGGCGATGCCAAACTGACATTCTCGACCACCGATCCGGCGGCTCCAGGTCGCTCGATCAGCACCACGACTTCGGTGACGGTAACTGCACCATCAGGCGGTCCGGATGGGCGCTTGCAGTTGCAGGCCACCCGCACCCAGTTGCCGGTCAACCACTATGCTGTGGATCCGTTCCTGGGTTCTCCCTACATGGCCGAGGTCACGGTCACGGTCAAGGACGGCAATGGTCAGTTGGTCAATGCCGAAGACGGTATCCAGGTATCGATCAACCCGGTAGGAAACACCGGTGGTTTTACCACCCTGGATGATCCGGAAACCGAAGACATCAACGAATTCCTGGTACGCATGGGTCAGGCGCCTGTAGACGTGGTGGCCGGTAAGGCCACACTCTTCGTGCACTCACTGGATTTCACCGGACGCACGACGCTGACAGTCACAACCCAGGATCCAGTAACCGATCAGGTGGTCACAGCCTCCATGGAGTTCGAGATCGTGGACGCCACCCCGCCCACGCCTTCGAGCTTGTACATGGCCCCGCGCGGTGGTGCCGTCTATGTTCAAGGTTCGGGTGGCAATGACAGCAGCCTGATGCATATCGAGGTGCTTGACGCTCTCAACCAGCCAGTCCCGGACCCGGTTGCCGGCGCTTCCGCCTACAACAACTACCGCTTGGAAATCATCGGAGCCAACGCCAACGAAACCCCGCGCCTGAGCGGCATCAACGCTGCTGGAACCACGGTCAGCGGTTCGCAGATCAACCTGAGGACCACCGCTGGTATTGGTGCTGCCAATTTCATCGCCGGCAATGGCGTGGGCTCGTTCCGGTTGCGCCTGACTGCGGATCGTGCTGACAACAATGTCGATAATGGCATCAGCGATCCCGTCGTGATCGAGCGTTCGATGATCGTGTCCGATGGCCAGCTTTGGGATCTGGAAATCACCTACCCAACCCAGCGTACCCTGTTCGTCAACCCGCAGGACGGTGAGCTGACGGTGGAAGATGGTGTCGCGCTGCCACCGGCAATGGATGGCACCTACAGCCTTACCATTGGCGTGATCGCGACCGACCGCCTGGGCAATCCAGTGCTGCCAGGGACGGTGATCAACTTTGGTCTGGTGGATGAGCCGCAGACGCCCTTTGGCAGTGGCGACTTCTACATGGCCGGTGGCGATGGTGATCCGCAAGAAGGCGGTACCTTGTTCACGGCGGAAAGCGGTTGCTTCACTACGAGTGGGGCAAGCTGCACCACACCGGTCAATGGTGGTGGCGCCGGCCCAGGCGATACCTTGTTGGTCATGGCCGAGCACGTGCTGGGCAACCGCGATCTGGAAGCGGCGCGCACCATTACCCAGGTCAACAACCGTCGCAGCCTGACCGTCAATTACCGCTTCAACCACAATGACACCACGGGTCAGACGGTCAACTATGGCGGCATTCTGCCTTACATCGTTGGGCGTGCGGCTGATGGCAATGTGGTGGCAACAGCTACGACGGATGTCAACGGCGTGGCTACCACCAAGATGAATTACCCGCAGTCCAAGCTCGGCAAGACGGTGGCCTTGTGGGCCCAGGGCGATGGCCCGGTTGTGGCTGGTCAGCCCAAGAAGGTGGCCGATGTCGAGTTTGCCTACTTTGCCGGTTTGGCCCAGGCCGTGATCGTGGCCAGCCCGTCAGTGATCCCGGCCAATACCACGACGCCGGTGCAGGTGTGCGTATCCGACGCGCTGAATGCGCCCATGGGCAACGTCAACATCGGTTTTGCTTTCCAGGGCATCAATGGCCTGGGTACGGTTGATGGCGTGTCGATGGTCGGCACCACAGCCGAGCCGACCCTGTTGGGCAGCGGTTGCACCATCGCCATGGTCCACACCCAGGGCATGCTGGAAGAAGACTCCAGTGATGCCAGCCTGATCTTCTCCGGCGCGGGTGCAGAGCCGGCTGAAGTCACCTTCAGCTTCCAGTCTCTGGTTCTGCAGGCCAGCCCGAGCATGTTGCGTAGCAGTTACATGGTGAACCTGACCCTGGTCAACAGCAGTGGCGTGCCCCAGCCTGGCCATCAAATTGTGGGTGAATGCACGGGTGAAAACGGAGCTGTGGTCTGGCTTGATCCGAATCCGGGTGTGACCGACAGCAATGGCGTGACCACGGCTGGGGTGCGAGTCACCGATCTTGATCAGGTCGGTCAAGCCGGCGGCGGTACCTGTACCTTCCAGACCGCCGATGGCAGCGCCACGGCCACCGTGAAACTGCAAGGCGAGGACCTGTGTAAAACCCCGACCAGCCCATTGCCGGCCGGATGCCCGGTGGATGAGCCGGACAAGTTTGACCTGGTGGTGACCGTGAATGCGTCGGCAGCCAGTGATGCTGGCACCTACTCCGTCATCAGTACGCCCGCCGGCATCGTGTGCTCGACTTCGGAAGGCGCCGCTGCAGC
>CAYRJS010000064.1:0-11785 GCA_964424535.1 uncultured Aquimonas sp. | reverse complement strand
ATGTTCCGCACCTGCAAGTCCTCGATACACACCATCGCGTGGTTTTGGCTGATCGCGGTCGTGGACTTGTGCAGGTAGTCGCGGCGGGTGTTGCCGATCCGGAAATGGATACGCTGGACGCGGGCTTTCGCCTTCTTCCAGTTGTTGCTGAACTTCGTTTTGCGGCTCATCGCCTGCTGCGCCTTGCGCAAGCGGTCTTCGTGCCGCTTGAAACTGTTGAGCGGCGCGTAGAACGTGCCGTCTGAGAGCGTGGCAAAGCGTGTCACGCCCATGTCGATGCCCACGGCACTGGTGGCCTTGGGCACTGGGGCTTGAATTTCACGCTCTGTCTGGATCGACACGAACCATTTGCCGCACGACTGGCTGACGGTAACGCTCTTTACCGTACCCAGAACCTCGCGGCTGTTGCGGTAGCGCACCCAGCCGAGCTTTGGCAGGAAGATGCGGCTGTTACCCTGATCGAGTTTGATCCGCTTCGGATCGGGGTAGCGGAAGCTATCGCGCAGCCCCTTCTTCTTGAAGCGCGGGAAGTCGGCCCGCTTGGCGAAGAAGTTGCTGTAGGCCCGCTCCAAATCCTTGAGCGCCTGTTGCAAGGGATGGACCGGCGCATCGGCCAGCCAAGCCGTTTCCGCGCTGTTACGCCACTCGGTGAGCATCTTGCACAGCTCGGCGTAGCCCAGCTTCTTCTCTCCGCGCTCGTAGCGCTCTTTCTGCAACGCCAGCCCCTTGTTGTAGACGAACCGGCACGAGCCGGCGAAGCGGCGCATTTGCCGCTCTTGCTGGCCGTCTGGTCGCAGTTCGTATTTGAAGGCTTGGAGGCGTTGCATGGCTCAATCATACTCTTGGTCAGCGGGATGCAGCCCTGCGCCGGCAGGGACTGGATCCGGCCAAGCGTACTCCCAAGGGCACCCGCATCGAGCTGTCCGGCCGCAGGCGACGCACCCAGGTCCGTATCGTACGCCTGCACGCCTGCACGCCTGCACGCCTGCACGCCTGCACGCCTGCACGCCTGCACGCCGGCATCGCCGATGCCGACGCGATCACCAGGACCATCGAACAAGATCCTGAACAAGAAAGGGCCTGTCGATCGACAGGCCCTTGGTGGGCGATTCGGATGCTTGTTGGTAGCTTTCAGCCGGAAGGAGCCAATGTGACTCGATGCGTGATTTCCGTCATGACGCCGGTCCAGGAATCGACAGAACCAGGCTCAGGTCTAGGGCTGGAATAGCACTGGAGCGTGAAGTCGTAGTGCGTCGGGTTCGTTGGATGACGTGGGAGGTTTCCAACTTGAAATCCGTTGGCTGGATTGGTTGTGGCTGGCCAGGCCCGGTTCCATCCGCTTACCGATGGCTGTGACCGACTTCCCCAGCAGTCTGAGCTTGGGATTGCTGTCCAAGTCAATCGCGAGGTGATATCCCCTGCGGGCACATCACCCAGCGGCGACGTGAACGTGATCGTTGCCGGCGAGAGGGATGAAGCAACACCGATGCCTGGACACTCGCCATCGGCGTCCAGCACGCAGTCAACGTAGACATGGCCATTTTCCGCATGCTCGATGGGGCTTGCGATGGGCACTGCCGCCCGCTTCACACCGCCGATATCGACCTGTGTCGTTTCGGTGGCGCCATGTATGGGGTCGACGTTCTTGATAGCCAACTTGCCGTTGGCGAAACACGACTGGCTGGCCATCAAGAGTGCCAGCGCCACGGCGCACTGGATCTGCTGTTTCATGAGCGTTTGAGTCTTCATGGATTCAACTCCCGGGTGCAAGGGTGACGCGATGGGTCTTTTCCACCACAGCGACGATCTGTGATCCCTGCCAGGCCGGCGTGTTGGAGTAGCACCGCAACGTGAAGTCGTAGTGCGTCGGGTTCGTCGGATGCCGGGGAAGGTTGCCAACTTGAAAACCAGAACTTCCCGTTGTTGCAGCTGGCCACGCCTGTTGCCAAGCGGCGACGGTTGGGTTTGAGCCGATGCCAGCGCACACATGGGCGCTTGACGTGTTCCAACTAAGTCGTGCTGAAATGTTGCCTGCCGGCACCGTGCCGGTTGGAGCCGTGAAGTTCAGGCTTGGGATGCCAGTGGCAGGCCCGAACAAGGCTCCTTGACCGACATTCGGGCAGTTGGCTTTTTGATCCAGTTTGCAGTCAACGGAGTAATTGCCTTGTTCATCCAGGCTGACACCCGAAACCATGGGTAGGGCGAGTCGCAATGCCCCATCATGATGAGCCTTGGCTTCTTCGGGTGCCCCAGGAAGTGCCTCCATGTTCTCGAAGATGAGTTTCGTGGGCGCTTGGGCCTGGGCAAAAGACATGCCCATGAAGGTGCCCAAGCTGATCAGCAGCAAGTGTGTGATAGTCGAATTGATCTTCATGATTCCTGCCTTATGCGTCGCAGCTGACATTCGGGTTGTGGTGTTTCATTTCCAAAAGGAAATGTTCCCTGATTGCGGGCGGGATCCCCGTCAGCGAAACTCGTCGCTGCCCTTCCCTGTCCCCAATGACCTGTGATAGCCGCAACGCGGCGTCACAAGCTCGATTTCTCATTTCGGCATCGGTGCGCACATCGGGATCGGCAACGAGCAGGAGTTGCGATAGTTGTTGCTGTAGATCCTGGGGCAGCGCCTCGGGGCCATCATCGTTCAAGTATTCGATCACAGGATTCATGATGTTCAGTCCCCCGCCTGCGACAAGTCGAAAGTTGCTTCCAACTGCTTCAAGAGCTGGCCGATCTCGCCACTCATCAGAGTGAATGTGGCATCTACCTCTGCGACAAGGGATTGGTGGTCGTCGTTTTCAAGTGCTTCCGTGGCTGATTCAAGGAACTTGAGTTTCCGTATCACCATGTCTTCGCCAAGCACGAACGAGAGCCGTTCATCGAAGACAAGCCCGAGCTGGAAACATTGCTTGCCAACCTTCAGGTGCTCCATGATTTCGCTGGTGTCCATTTCCTGACGCCGGCATTTGATGATCGCGCCGGCATCGACCGGATCCCGGAGTTCGCATTCATCGCCAATCATGAAGCCTTCAGGCAATGTGTCGCCGGCCAGCCAGCCGGTCATGATGGCCCGGGGGCTGGATTCGGCATTGACCGGTAGCGCAGGGAAAGAGCCAAGCGCCTCGCGGATGGCAGACACCACGGCTTCGGCGTTCTTGCGGCTGGTTGTATCCACGACCAACCAGCCCTGCTTTAGATCCAGATAGGCCCCTACGCGGCTTGGACGTGCGAAAGCGCGAGGCAGAAGATCCGTCAGGACTTCATCTTTCAGGCGCTTTCGTTCCCGACCGCCAGCACTGCGGCCTTCGCGTTCGCGGAGCTCATCGAGCTTTTCGGCCAGGGCCTGATTGATGACGGCAGCAGGCAGGATCTTCTCTTCAGCGCCCAGGTTGAGCAGCAGGCAGTCGCCGATCAGGCGAGAGAGTGCTTCCTCGCCACGACCAAGAGGTGAGACAAAACCTTGGGTGGCCAGCTGCAACGGGCCGAGTGGGCGAAGTGCGTGTTCAGGTAGCCGCTCGGGCAGATCAGTCAGGACACTTCGGAGCTTGGGTGCAAATCGGAACAGTGTGAGATTTCGGAAGAGCATGGGATCATCCTTGTTGTGCGGTAACTCCACGAGTGGTCACCGTCCCTGGCTTTCCATTCTCATCTGATTGTGTGTGGCGGCAGCTTCCGTCCGTTTGTTCTTTGCTGTATTTGGAGCAGCCCCAGAAATAGCCCTTGGCGCCTTTCTTTCTGGAAAGCAATCCGCTCTTGCATGAGGGGCAGATGTACTGTTCGCTGGGAAGGGTCTGGAGCTTGCCCTTCAATGATTCTGGAATCATCGACGGGCCGGGGGGCTTGAAACGATTGATTTCACCGTGGAGCAACACGTGCATTTGGAGCATCAGTTGCTTGTAGTCCATCTTTTTCTGTGCAATCTGATCCAGCAAGGTTTCCACTGACCGCGTGAAGTCGTATTCCAGGAACTGGAAGTTGGTCACCAGCATGTTGACCACCAGCTCGCCCTTCGGCAGTGGCGTCAACTGGAGCCGCTTGTTGCTCTTGACGTACTCCCTGTCCTGCAAGGTCTTGATGATCCCGGCGTAGGTGCTCGGTCGGCCGATACCAAGGCTTTCCATCGTCTTGACCAGGGTCGCTTCGGTGAACTGAGCAGGTGGCTTGGTCATCCGCTTGGAGCAATGGCCCTTGACGGGTTCATGCTGAGAACGTGCTTCGAGCTTTGGCAGGGGCCGATCGCTTGACTCTTCCTCGTTATCGCCCTCTTCCGCCTCTGGTTCATCGAGCATGGCCATCCAGCCCTTGTCCACCAGCACCTGGCCACGAGCCACGAAGGTAGCCTCGCGGCCCTCGGGGCTGGTACCCGCAAGCGTGACGGTAACGGTGTCAAAGACGGCCGGTTTCATTTGCGAGCAGATCGCCCGCATGCGGATGATCTGGTAGAGCCGTGCAGCGTCTTGCCCCAATCCGTTCACTTCTTCGACGCTTACATCGGTGGGTCTGATTGCCTCATGGGCTTCTTGTGCCCCCGCTTTGGAGCGGGATTTTTCTACCTTGGATGGAATGCTGTCGGCCATGCCGACCTGCCTCAACCAGTCCCAGATGGCGTTGCGTCCTTCCTCCGAGATGACGGCCAAGTCCGTTCGGTGGTAGGTGATGGCACCTGCCTCAAACAGATCCTGTGCGGCCTTCATGACGGCGCTTGTTGAAATCTTCAGTTGTTGACTTCCGACCTGTTGCATGGTGGAAGTGATCAGTGGCGGTGGCGCCTTGCGCTGCTTGCGGGCTTCTTCTACATCGGTGACGCGCACACGCGGGGTCTTCGCGATGTCTTGGGCGATGGCTTCATCGGTGCAATGCGGCAGACCTTCGGCGTTGTACGGGGTGCTATCCCAGGTTGCCGCCCACGGCAGCTCATTGGTGATGAAATCCAGGCGCACGACATAGAAGGCGTGTGGCGTGAAATTCCGGATCTCTCGGTCGCGTTCGACAATCAGGCGCAATGCCGGTGACTGGACGCGCCCTGCTGACAGATCGTTGAAGCCGGTGGCTGACTGGAGCAATGGAGACACCCGGTAGCCGACGATGCGATCAAGCACCCGGCGAGCTTCCTGGGCTGCTACCAATGGGCGGTCGATGCGACGCGGAGCTGCGATGGATTTCTTGATTGCCTCAGCGGTGATCTCGTTGAACGCGCAACGCTTTGGATTGCGCAGTTTCAGGGCTGCCTCAAGTCGTGCGGCGATCGCCTCCCCTTCCCTGTCCGGGTCGGTGGCCAGGATGATGTCTGATGTGCCAGCCATCGCCTTTCTGATGCGTGCGATGACCTCTTTCCCACGTTTGCTCAGGACGTACTCTGGCTGGAAGTCGGGGGCTTCTGGGATGAGGGTCGGTGGAAGGTCATCAATGTGTCCAGCCGATGCGACGCAGCGGTAGCCCTTCCCCAGGATCGTTTCGATCTTCTTGGCCTTCGTGGGCGACTCCACAATCACCAGGGTACTCATCAGCCTGCCCCAACCGGTGGCGGCGGCGGGATCATTGAATCCCGTTTTTCAGTGGCGCTGGTTACTCGGATCAGTTCTGCACTGCCCCATTCTCCACTGCCCTGCTTTGCCTTGATGAGTCTGGTTTGCATGGCGGTTTCCAGCAGCTGGCCTTGCAAGTCCGCGTCAATCTCGAAGTCCACAAAGTACGGAGCTGGATTGCTTCCGCGCTCTTCCGGGCTGGTCCACTTGCGCTTAAGTGCGGCACTGGCCCCGACCCGGCGAGTGATCGCCCCGACCGTCGGAAGTGAAAATTGTGCGCCCAGGTTTTTGACATCATTGAGCCAGATCCCCAGAAGAAGGTGGATGGGATGAGTCTCACCACCGGTCGCCTCTTCCACGTTCCGAGCAACAACGGGAACGCGCTGTTCCATCAGAGCTACCAGGTTTGTGATGGCGCTCTTGGGCTTGCGCTTGTTGAGGGCGATATCGAATGTTTCCAGGAAGGTCTTTCGGGGGATGAACTGAAGATCCGTGGCCCGGCTCACTTCCCGGTTGTGGATGTCCTCCAGTGGTTTGATTCGGAGCGTGCCAATGCCCTGGATCATCACGTGCTTGCCGCGCAGCAGTTGCTCCCGGACGACCCTGGCCACTTCGTTGATGAACTGTGTGGCTTGGCGCTGGGTCATGCCCGTCTCGAACATGAGGCCGCTGACGACCTGTTGTTGAGACTGTCGGCGGTACCCTACGGGGGATCTTTTACTGGCGGTGCTCATCGCAGTTTTCTCTGTCATCTTCTGGTTCTACGCCGCAGTTGTCCGAAAGCCTGGTCAGTGCATTGACCCACTTACGGCCTGTTTGATACCTCCTGAGAGACTGGACTTTTCCCCCATGCCTGATTTGCGAGAACCTGGCCATATCGGCCAGGTTCTCGAAGGTGCTGCTCATCTGTCAGCCTGCTGCGGCGCGAGCCGGATCGGCTTCTTGCGGTGCGCCCCTGCGAGGCTGCAACTCGAAGCTGGCCAGATCGTCAATCGTCAGGTAGACATCCGACAGCACAACCTCGATGCCGGCCCCATGCTTCACGCCACTGTCATCGGTCCATGGGTCGGTGCTCTGCAAGCGGCCCACAATCTTGACCATCTGACCCTTTTTCAGTCGCGCTACACGATCGACCAGGCGGGCGTTTTCTTCGTTCCCGAAGGCGACGCATCCAATCCAGAAGCTGTCGGTGACTTCCCACTCGCCATTGTCAGTGAAGCGTCCGGTTTCGCGGATGAGCCGAAACCTGTTGACCTTCACCCCCCCCATTTCGAGTTAGGTCACCTCAGTGATGCGACCTTCCAGTTCAACGGTGTTCTTCGTATCCGTCCTTGCCATGTCTTGCTCCAGTTTTGGTTGGTACTGCTCTTGGTGGATCCGGTGTGGGTCACCGGGGTGCTGCTGCCTCTGGTTGGGCTTGTTGCGTCAACCCTTCCAGATGGATTTTGTTTTTGATGATGATCTGCCTGGCCGAGTGCGCCATGGATGACTCTGTGTTCAAGATCACCAGCATGGATGTGACCAAGCTGAACCAGCCTCGCAATTCGTTGGTCATGTTTTCCTGACCCAACACCTCGGGCCAGTCAGCCATCGTGATCCATGTCCTACCCTTGCGAGCGGTGCGATAGCGCCACTGGATTGCCAAGGTACGGACGTTCTTCTTCCCGCTGATGCCCAATGCGAATGGCAGCTTGAGGCTTTCGACATAGTTCTTGATGTCCAACTGAAGTTCGCGCATGGCGTCCTCAATCGCATCCAGGGCCGCATCACATTCGGCCAATTTGGCCGCGTATAGCGGGAGAAGCTGTGTCGGCGCGAGGTTGGTGGTTGCGCCACCGCCATCACCGAACAGGTCGTTGAACTTGATCTGATAGCCCCGGACGACATCCCAATGGTTCCTCTCTCTTCCGGTACTTCCAGTAAATGGTGAACGTGCCATCGCGTTCGGTTCCCTCTTATCGTCTATTCTTTGTGTGTGCCGAATCCGCGAAGATGATGCATCCTATCATTGCACATTCTGCGTCTCAAATTGCGCGGATTCCGCACACTGCCCCAGCCGATACGTCTTCAAGATTCTCGATTGCGCCATCTGATCACCGGCCCAGGTGTGGGGGCAGCTTGGCGCCCTGCCAGATTGGATCAGGCATCGAGCCGGTTGGGATGCGGAAGTGTTGCTTCACAAATGCCTCCAAGTCGGCTGGTACAGCGTTGGTGCTGTTCTCGCGCTTTGCCCCAATGATGCTCTCGCGCTCCAGGAACAGCCGGGTTCCGGACCAGATGAAGAAGCTGATCGACCGCCATTGCTTCATGAGCCGGTTGATCTCGATGAAGATCGCTTCTTTGGATGGGATCAGGTTGTTCAGCTGAGCGTGGCGATACCGGATGGTGCAGCGATCAGCCAGTACCAGCAGGTCAAGAAGCAGGTTGGCGTACTGCGTTGAGATGAAGATCGGATCATGCGGGCGTGCGATTTCTTCCGGACGCGGCGTTGTCCATGACAGCTCGCGATGCACTAGCTTCATCCGCTCGATGCGCAGCTTGTCCAACTGTTCCATGCGCCCGATCAGGTCTTTCTCGAATTGCTGCATGTAGGCGTAGGCCAGCAGCAGATGGAAGTCGGCCCACGGGTTCCCGCGATTGCTGAGTGACACCGCCTTGCTCAAGGCGCCGGCGCAGGCGAAGAATCCGGGAATGAAGGATTTGCCGCCCTCTGCTTTCCGGCCCTTGTACATGTCCATGCCGTTCATTGAATGGAACTCGATGACGGGCTGGCTCATGATCGGCCCCACCTTCCCGTCGATGATGGTCGAACGATTCGTCTCGTTCGTCGCATTGTTTTGCTTGTCGCGCAGAGCGACCACCTGCATGTACATCTCGTAGTAGGGGTTCAGCTCATCGGGCTGTTTGCCAAAGACGAAAAACCCCTCCTTCCGCAGGAACGCTTCGCAGCGGTCGATGTTGATCTTCGTGACCTGGGTGTCCGGGGTGATGCCGGCATCACCGATGGCGGGCGGCTGGACTTCGGTGGTTGTGACGGGGGGCGGGATGATGCTCATCGTGATCTCCATTCAATAAATCTGATTGCGCCATCCGATGGCGCTTGTGGTGATTGGTTCAGGGGTTGCTGTTTGCGGAGCTGGTTGGAGCAGGGTCTTGCTCGTTGGTGGCCGACTCGATGCTGTGAGCGACCAGGACGCGCATGAAAGTGATCAGCTCCTTGGCCAGGTGCTCGGTTGCCGGCTGCGTATGTGCATGAGCCAGGAAGTTGAGCAGCGGGTCTTGGGTTTCGGCTTGTGAGGTGATGTGCTCCACAAGAGCTGAAACCGGTTGGGGCAGATCCAGTTCAGCGTGTGCCTGGCGCCACGAGGCCATGGAGCTGCGCAGCTGCGTCATGCGTTCGGTGCGGGAAACCCGTTGGCGCACAGGCGTGCTGGTTGCCCCATCCGCGCTGCTTGTCCCAGGGGATGGCGCTTCGTCGGTGTTGCCATCTGATGCAATGGGATCGTCAGGCGTTTCGGTTGATGCAGTCGGATCCTGATTGGGGGGTTGTTCGGTTGGGATAGGCGTGAGCAGCATGTCCCAGGCAGGCAGCTTGAATGCATTGCCACCGGGCTTTTTGGAGCCAAGGTTGGTCCAGACGGTGTGAGCTGTTTCATCGTCCAGGCCGATGGCGTCCTGGACGCAGAGAATCCAGTGAGCGGTGAGTTCTGCGGCGAAGGTGTTGGGGTCTTCGTTGGGGTTGGTGTCGCAGAACTGCTTGGTCCACTCGATGCACAGGGCATTGAATTCGTCGGGGGACTCGGACTGCTTGAATGTGCAGTAGACGATCTGGCAATCACGGTGGATCTGTCGCAGCAGGCCGATGCTGTTGTGCCCATTGGTCAGCACACGCGGGTTCCACTGGATGACGGGTGCCAGTTGTGTGGTGGTGAACAGGGCACGCCCGATGCTTTCCAGTGAGCGGATCTTCTTGAACCGGCCTGATTCTTCGAGCCGGCGTGCGAAGTCGCGATTGGACATCCGCGACCCTTGCTGTGCCTCCATGAGGTTTTTGAGGGTGGTCAGGCCGTGTGCGGTGTCGGCCCAGATGGTGTCCTCGCGTTCGAGGTTTTCATCCAGATGTGCCTCGAAGATAGTCATCTCGCTCTCGAACGGCTCGAAGCGAGTGATGGGCTTTGCAAACTCCGGGCGTGGTCGCGGCTGGGTGCCTTCGGGCAGCTGCTGAGCCAGGGCATCGTAGTTGTCGACGATGTAGTTCAGTGCGCGCAGGCGACCGTTGCCGCCCTTGGCCACGATGAAGTGGGCTTCGTGTGGCCGCTTGGTGATCGAAATGGGGTTGATCAGTCCGGACGTGAAGATGGACCAGGCCAGCGATTGGATGGCGTCGTCGGCGTGGCTGGCCAGTCGCGGGTTGTTGTCATAGGAGTGGATGTGCTCCAGGTTCACGCGGAACTGGTCATTGCGTTCGGTGGGGATGATGACGCCGGGAATCGGGGTTTCTTCCAGCATCTGCGTGATGCCGGTGTAGTCCTGGTTGTCGGTTGCCGGCGTGGGGTCCGGGGTGCTGGCTGGCGCACCGGATTGCGCCAGCGAGGTCAGATAGTCGTCATCAAACTTAGGCGCGTGTCGGCGCTTCTTGGTGGTCATCATGCTTCTCCGAGCAGCTCATCAATCAGGGTGTCGATGGTGGCCCCGTGGTTCTTGTCCAGGACGTAGACAGGCTCCATGGCGTTCGTGGCGTTGACGAATGCCTGGGAGTCGGGGATGTAGGTGTCCAGCAGCGAGACACGTTGCAGGGGGGTGCCTTGGGTGCGGTGCGGTGCAAGCTGTTGCTGGAGCATGTCCAGGTAGGCGCTGCCGCTGGTGGTGTGCTTTCGCAGGCGTGACACGACCACGGAGATTTTGAGATTGCGGTATGGCGCCCAGCGTGGCGCGTTGTCCAGATTTCGCGCCAGATCCGATGCGCCACGAATGAAGGCTTCGACGCTGAACTTGTCGGGGACGGTGGGCGAGAGGATGGAGTCGGCTGCGATGGCGCAGGTGTAGCTGATGATGCCGGGCGTACCGCTGGAGTCGATGACCACGTGGGTGTAGCCCAGGTTGGCCTCGCGCAACGCCTGGATGGCGACCAGTAGGCTGGTGTGTGATTCCTGCGACTGATCCAGCAGAGACTTCAGCTCGTCGTTGCTGATGTTGGCCGCGACCAGATCAAGGTTCTCGATCTGGGTGGGGGTGATGGCTTCCTCCGGGAAGGGTGCATCACTTTGCCCGGCTTCGATGACCTGCCGGTAGCCGGCGCGGATGGCGGTGGCCAGAGGGTATGCGCTGGACAGATTGCCTTGCGGATCTCCGTCGATCAGCAGCACGCGGTTGCCGGGGCGCCGTGCGAGGTTGGCTCCCAGATTGGTGGCCAGGGTGGACTTTGATGTCCCACCCTTGGTGTTGTAGATGGTGATGGTGTGCATGGATGTACCTGTAGGTGATGTGTTTGTTATAGGAAATGTGCGGAATCCGCGAATCCAGTCTACACAAATAAAACCCTGTGTCTATCTTTTTCTGCACCGAGTGTCCGCTGAGCTGACACTTTCGGTAGTGCCGGTCGATTCGCGGAGTGTCCGCTGAGCGGACATTCCTGCTTGCCGGCGTGGCTGTCTTGCAAGTGTCCGCTCAGCGGACACTTCCTACAGATCGCTCAGATGCCCTACGAGATGGTGAAGCGAGTCCGTGGTGATGTTGCTGAAGGTCAGGGTGTAGGTGCTTTTGTCAGCGGTGTCGGGCTGGTGTTGAAGGAGGGCTTCCAGGATCCCGTGCAGGGACTCGATGCCCCATGCCTTCATGGTGAGGGTTCGGTCTGCCCCACTGCGTGACCAGTTGATCTGCACCGGGCATGAGAGGCGTTCGGACAGGGATGCGCTCAAGGCTTCTACGGCGCTGTCGGTGGTTTCCTCCGCATGGTCTGGTGTCGGGGTGGTGGCGTTGGCTGCGGGCGTCTCGCCAGCGTCGTGCACAGCGCCCTCCTGCGGATCGTCCTGCTTGAGCAGCTGCCGCAGTTGCTGGATGGAAAGGCGTTCGTCCTCGATCAGGTCGGCCCATCGGTGTTGGTCGGGATGGGGCAGGGCGAACAGGAGTCGGGCGTGTCCCAGGGTGACCCGGCCTTGTCGGACCAGATCACGCAGATGGGCATCCGCTGTGTGCAAGCTGATCCAGCGCGATACGACTGATCGTTCCAGGCCCAGCACCTGTCCGATCTGGAAGTCGGGCAG
>CAYRJS010000063.1:5286-11832 GCA_964424535.1 uncultured Aquimonas sp. | reverse complement strand
CTGTCGTTGGGAAACCCTGGACACCATCGCGTGCTGCAAGATGGCGTATGCGAGATGAAGATCAACTATGGGCCCGGTTATCGGGTGTACTACACACGGCGTGATGATGTGCTGGTGATTCTGTTGTGCGGAGGTGACAAGCGCACTCAACAACGTGACATCGACACGGCCAAACGGATGGCGAAAGAGGTGTGACCCATGGCCTTGAAGACAACACGATTCGATGTCCAGTCGTATCTGCGTACCGATGAAGATTGCCGCTTGTTTCTCGAGGCAGCGTTTGCCGAAGCGGGCGATGACGTGGGCTATATTGCCCAGGCCATCGGCGAGGTGGCACGGGCGCGCGGCATGATGCAATTGGCACGGGATACCGGGCTATCTCGCGAATCTCTGTACCGGGCATTATCCGCTGATGGAAATCCCAGTTTTGCCACGGTGTTGAAGGTGTTGCGCGCGTTGGGTCTGCAACTGACACCATCAGAATCGGTATCAGCCTGAGCTTTGATTCGTGGTCATTGAAAGCCAGTGTTTTTATGACAACGGGACGATGGCGCTACGGCAAAGCCTACGACTCGGATAAAGCAGGCTATTGCCAGTGTGCGGCAATGTGGCGGGCGAGGGCGTAGGGTTCCGGGTCGTTGCGATTGGTCAGCAGCACCACGGTCAAGTGTTGGCTGGGCCAGCGCAGGATGACGTTGCGAAAACCCATGGTTTCGCCCGAGTGCCACTGCAAGTCATCTTGCAGACGCCAGCCAAAGCCATAGTGGGCGACATCGGGTTCGTCGGTGGTTGTGGCCGGGGTGACGGCCAGGGTGCGCCAGGGTTCGTGGAGCAGGCGCTCGTCGTACAAGGCCGCATCCCAGCGGGCCAGATCGTCGATGGAGGCATAGATTCCGCCGTCGCCCAGAACGGCGCTGGTGGGACTTTGATCGGTGAGTAGCCAGCCACCGTCGACCCAACTGTAGCCGTAGGCACGTTCGGGTACTTGGCTGCGGCCTTCCTCGAAGGCGACCGAGGACATGCCCAGTGGTTCGAAGATGCGTTCACGCAGGAAATCAGCGTAGCGCGTACCGCTGGCGCGTTCGACGATCAGCGCCAGCAGGGCGTAGCCGCTGTTGCTGTAGCGGTAGTCTTCGCCGGGGGCAAAGTAGCTGCCGGTTTCTGTCGACAGCAGGTTCAATACATCGATATCGTGGACTTGCCGCAAATCGGCCGGGTCCATCAGGTCTTCGTAATCGAGCAGGCCGCTGGTATGGCTGAGCAGGTGCCGAAGCGTGATGGCGGAGGCTGATTCGGGCAGTTCCGGCAACCACTTTCGCGCCGGATCATCGATATCCAGTGCGCCATCCTGGGCCAGCAGAAGCACGGCGGTGGCGGTGAACTGCTTGCTGATCGAGGCCAGGCGAAAGGACGTGGTCGGTGTGACCGGGCGTGGGTGTTCCACCTGACCTAAGCCAAATCCGCGGCGCACGATGGCTTCCCCGTCGCGGATGACCAGCAGGGCAGCGCCGGGCTGATCGCCCGTGTAGTCGGCCATGGCCTGTTCCACAAACGTGGTGTCGTCAATTGGGGTCATGGTGTCGGTGCTGGTGGCGGATTCGGTTTGAGCCGGTGGCTGACAGGCTGCCAGCAGTGCCATCGGCAACAACCAGAGCCAGCGTGGTGTGTAGGTGGGCATGACATCGTCCAGAGCGTGGGCCGTTACAGGCTCAATCTACTACAACTCACGCTCGTCTTCGCCCGGAAGCGCCCGGATCTGTACACGTGGACCCGGGCAAAAAGGAGGAAAACGGCGGAAGTGACTTGTTCAGACCTTTCCTGACCCTGTCATGGGCTGCAGATGTAATTGCCATTACCAGGAGCGCCGGTGATCGTTACCTCATCCAGCGAGAAGCCTTCGTAGCCGGCAGCCGGGTCGGTGGACAAAACCCAACGCAGCATCACGGTCTGGCCGACATAGGCCGACAGATTGGTGGTGAACGGTTTGAATACCGCCGTAGCCGTGTCGTTTTGCGAGCTGGCATTGGACGTGGTCGTGGAAACCCCGCTGAAAGCGCCCTGACTGGCCGGGTAGCCACAGCCGTTGATCGGTGGATTCATGGTTTGTGCGAATGAACTGGGGAAACCGCCATCCGGAGGCAAGCTGGTCCAGGTGGCACCGCTATCGGTCGAGATTTCCTGGACCACGCCATCCCACTGGTATTCCAGGTTGTAGCGGGCCTGATAGCTGAGCGTGGCACCGGCTGTCAGGGTCAGGGCCGGGGTGGTGATCGTGGCGCAGGTGTTGTTGGGGTAGGGCTGGCCATCACCGGCGGAGCGATAACTGTGCACACCGCTGGCCGACCAGGCGTTGCTTACCTGCCAAGGTGCCTGCAGGCGCATGTAACTGGCGGTGTCGGCGTCATCCAGGAAGTTGCCAGGATCCGGGCCGTCAACGCCGCTGGGTGTGGCATTGCTTGGCAGTGACCAGGGCGAGGCATTGCCGGCCGCATCACTGGCACGTACGCGGTAGAAGTACAGGGTGCCGTTGCCAACGTCGGTATCGTTCCAGACCGGCGTGCTGGCCGTACTGGTCAGGGTTTGCGGATGGTTGAAATAAGGTTCGATATCGCGCTGCACGGTGTATTGAATGGCAGTGGTCGCCGGGCAGTTGGATTGAGATGGAGCCCAGGTCAGATCGACCGCACAGGAGCCATGCGCGGCCTGGTGTCCAAGCGAAGCGACATCAAAATTGGGCAACAGGGTGCAACTGTCTTGCGAAACCACGTCGATGCAGTCCGATGCATCGCCCTCGACGTCATCGCGCACCCCGCGCAGCACGTAGGCATAGCGATAACCGCCCTGACTGCGCTGATCGATCAATGGCAGGCTGGGGCCGTGGGCGATCAGATGGAAATCACCGGGATGCGCCTGTGCGCAACTGCCATCGGCACGATAAAGCTGGAAGCTCTGGGCACCCGCTTCGGCACTGGCATCAATGCCGATACCGGACAGGCCATTGCTGGCCAGGGCATGGTTTCCGGCGCTGCAAAGGGCTCGGGATCGGGCAGGCCGAAGGCGCCGGATACGGCCAGGCCATAGCCTTGCAGATCGGTACCGGGCCGGCCATTGCCGGGAACCGATGTGGCCTTGACCCGGATCGTGTAGCGGCCCGCCGTCGGGTTGGTGAAACGAACTTGCTCGACGGTGTCCTTGTCATCGGGGCTGCCACCAGCAACGGATTGGCTGGCACTGAACTGGTTGCCGTAATACACCGTGCCGTCGGGGCCTTCGACTTCCAGATCCAGGTTGTTGACCAGGGCCGAAGCGGCACCGGCCATGGCTTCGGCGTCAAACCAGGCCAGGGTGGCGCGAAATTCAGTCTCGGAAGCGACCGCATCGATCACGTATTCGTTGACCTCCCCGGTTTCCAGACCGGCGGCATTGCTGCGCTCGAAAATGCGCAGGCGGCGGCTGTCGTCACCACCGGGCAGGGTGTCACGGAACCACAAGTTGGCATCCAGCCAGGGGCGACCCCAGCCGGTGCCGTTGTTGGGCATGGCACTGGGTGAGGTGGTCGGAACGGTGGAATTGAGCAGGATGGCCTTGGCCAACGGTCCGCTCAGGTTGTGCGCATCAGCCATGTGGACGCTGGGTGGCAAGGGGATGGCATCGCCTTCAAATTCATCGGCAAAGATGTCTTCGCCCAGGCGCTCGCCAAAACGCACGCCGCGTGGATAAAAACCATCGGCAAAGTACTGGCGCAACAGGGCCGCATTGCCGGCCACGGTTGGGCCAGCCATCGAGGTGCCGCTCATCGAGCGGGTCTGTGGGGCGGTGATGGCCAGGCTGAAGCTGGTGCCATTGCGAGCCGAAACCGTACTCGATCCGGGCGCTGCCAGATCGGGCTTCATACGTCCGTCACGCGCCGGTCCGGAATTGGAGTAGCCGGCCTTGGCCCGACTGCCGCCGTGCCCGAGTGCTGCTACGGACAGAGCACTTTTGGCGTTGGCCGGGGACCCGGTGGCGTAGGCTCCGCTGACATCGTTACCGGCCGAAACCACGATCAGCATGGCCTCGTGATCGAAAGCGATGCGGTCCAGGTTTTCATCGTTGCCGGTGTACTGGCCGCCGGTTTTTGAACCCCAACTGTTGTTGTGGACGCGCGCACCGGCGTCGTGGGCCTGGATCAAGGCGCCTTCAAGGTCCTGGATGATGATCGAAGTGGGATCGGCAGGTCCGGCATCCTGCATCAGCAACTGGGCATTGGGAGCCATGCCATCGGCAAGGTCGTGATTGGGGAATTCCGGGGTGGAGGCCAGATAGGTATTGCTGCCGAAGGTGCCGGCGGCATCGCCCACGACGGTGCCGCTGGTATGGGTGCCGTGGCCGGAGGTGTAGTCATAATCGATGGCGCCGGGCAGGGTCCAGTAAGCCAGAACCTTGTTGTCGGCGTGCAACGTGCCCAGGGCTGGTGGCACTGGTGCCGGACTTTCCGGCAAGGTGACGGCCGTGCGTGAGCCCTGACCTTGGTCCAGGGTCGTAAACCAGGCGGCCCAGGGCGTGGTGCCCGAATCCAGCACGGCGACGATCTGGCCGGTACCGGTAATGCCTTGATCGAACAGGGGCGCGAGCGATTGGCCGCCAGTACTGGTGCAGATCGGACCGGAGCCTGAGCAATCGCCGGTCAGGTTGCCTTGCAGGGCGGCAATGCCGGCGGCGTTCATGGGTTCGTTGTCGATCCATGGGGCCACGTAGTACACCCCGTCGGTGCCGGTGGCGGCCTCGATCAGGGCATCCAGACCGTTGCCATCCACTTGCAGACGTACGTAAGGAGCCGCACCTGGGCGCTCACTACGTCCGGTGATCACGGCACTGGGGGCGTAGGTGCGAATCTGGTGGGCAATTGCCATCGAGGACAGGCCCCGGAAGGCGTGCACGATGATTTCGTAGCGACCGTCGATTCGTCGAGCCGGAGAACTGGCGCGCTGGGCTTGCCAGAGGCTGGTATCAAGCTTCATCGCCGGCTCCAGTTCTCCGATCCAGCGCACACCTTCGGCCTGCAGCAAGCTGGCCGTGGATTGGCCGTGGAAACGCACGTAGTAGGCGTTGTTGGGCAGATAGCCGAGAAACTCCACGCCACGCGCTTGCAAGGCTTGCCGCTGTTGGCGCAGATGTCCGGACTGGAACTGGACGATGCCAAAATCCGTTGCGCGCGTGCGGCTGGCAGCACCGACCCGGGCTGCATCGACGACTTGCTGGGTTGGATCAAACGCGCCCACTTGCAGGATGATCATGTCCGGGTTGCTGCGAGCCTGGTCGAAGATGACCAGATCGGGCGTCTGGGCCGTGATCGTGTTCGGCAAGGTTGCGGCCAGGGTGCCGCTGGACAGGATCAGGGCCAGGGTGCTGGCGAGCAGGGTACGGCGAGGCAGTTTGGGCATGGCAAAGTTGATGGCTGCGGACAAGGCACGCAGTATGAATGCAGGCTGGCTATGGGTGCAGTGCCGGAAGTCAGGCGGGCATGGGTGGATCAGCGTACTTTTTGCGCACAGACCACGGCTCGGGCAAAGCCGAACAGGCGGCGTTGCGGAGTCCGGATTTGCGCGTGTTCGAAGCCGCACTGACGCAGACGTTCAATGATGTCGGGGCCGTAGTTGCGGTAGCAAAACACGTGGGCTCCGCGATAGCGATCAGCGTGGTACTCCGGCGGCAGGATGTTCTTGCGCACGCCGTTTTCCAGCGCGGTGCGCTCTTGCGTGGGGCCGTGCGCATGCAAGGGTACGGTGAAGACCAGCCAGCCGCCGGGACGCAGAACCCGATGGATTTCAGCGAAACCAGCCAGGTCATCTTCGACGTGCTCGAATACCTCGGTCGAGGTACACAGGTCGAAGCTGGCGTCGGCAAAGGTCAAGGTCTGCACGTCCTGACACTGGATGCCATCACGGATCGAGCCCAGGGGCAGATCGGGGAAGTATTCGCTCAGGGTCAACGAACGGCAGCGCTGGCGCAGGTAGCCGACCAGCGGACCTTGGGCCGATAGCTCGTAAGTATCGGCGTGGCTCAGGTCGAGCGGCAGTTGCCCCAGCACATCCGCCAGGGATTGGGTTACGGCGCTGGCACCGCAGCGCAGGCAGCGCACGCCCATTTCCGCATCCTGCAGGCGTACCTGCCAGGGGAAAGCACAGATGGCGCAGCGTTCCCGGCGCAAGCGCAACTGGTGAGGACGCAGAAAACCCAGGCCACGGCCCAGCCGACGCAACGAGCCCTGCTGCAGGCTCATGACATCAAGTCGTCCCAACCCGGCCTTGGAGCGAAACGATTGCCGTATTTGCCAGCCAGTTGCTCCAGGCGCTGCTTCAGCTTGGCCGCGCCCTGGCTGCGGATGTACTGGATCGGGCCACCCCGGAACGGAGCAAAACCGGTGCCGAAAATGACCCCGGCATCAAGCAGGTCGGCATCATCGACGACCCCGTCATGGAGGCAGGCCACGGCTTCGTTGAGCAGACGCAGCACCAGCCGGTCGGTCAGATCATCGGGTGTACGCCAGTCCTTGGGCAGTTCCGG
>CAYRJS010000063.1:0-5186 GCA_964424535.1 uncultured Aquimonas sp. | reverse complement strand
ACCGGGAACTTGTCGATGGCCCGACAAAACGCCGCCAGGCGCTGACCGGTCTGCTTACCCATGGCATCGTGGCGGACGATTTCCACCAGCGGCATGGCTGCCACCGGGTTGAAATAGTGCAGGCCGGCAAAATGATCGGCGTGGGCCAGGCCTTCACGCAGATCATCCAGGGCCAGCGAACTGGTGTTGCTGACCAGCAGGGCTTCGGGCTTCAGATGGGTGACCAGGTCGGCGTATAGAGCGCGCTTGGCGTCGAGGTTCTCGAAGATGGCCTCGATCACCAGATCGGCTTTGGCTGCACCTGCACCTTCGACGTCGGCGACCAGGCGTTTTTTCGCAGCCGTGCGCTGGTCTTCATGGCGCAGCTTTTTCTCGAATAGCTGGACGCCACGATCCAGGGCCGGCTGGATGTATTTCATCTCCCGATCCTGCAAGGTGACGTTGAACCCGCGCAGGGCACACCAGGCCGCGATATCGCCGCCCATGACCCCGGCCCCGACCACATGCACGTGCTCGATCCCGTGATCCTTGCCGCCCAGACCCTTGAGGCGTTCCATCAGGAAAAACACCCGGATCAGATTGCGCGCCGTTGGTCCACCGGCCAGCTTGACCACGGCCCGGGCCTCGGACTTGAGCTGCTGATCGATGCTGCCACCACTGCGTTTCCAGGTGTCGATCAGGGCGTAGGGAGCCGGGTAGTGGGCTTTTTTGGCCTTGCGCGCGACCTGCTTGGCCAGCACCGGCGCCAGGATTTGACGACTGATCCACCAATTGCTGGCGCGCGCCGTGAAACGCTGCTTGAAGGGCCGACGGGCACCTTTTTGGGCCAGGGCCACGGCGGTATCCAGCAGCATGGCCGGAGCCACGACCTTGTCCACCAGGCCGATGGCCCGGGCGTTGCCGGCACGCAGGGCGCGACCGGTCAACATCATGTCCATGGCTGCTGGTGCCCCGACCAGTTTCGGCAGGCGCACCGAGCCACCCCAACCGGGGAAGATGCCCAGTTTGACTTCCGGCAGACCAATGCGGGTGGAGTCGTCCGAACTGGCGACCCGCCAGGTGCAGGCCAGGGCCATTTCCGTGCCGCCGCCCATGCAATGGCCGTGGATGGCCGCGACCGTGGGGCAGGGCAGTCGATGCAGGCGTTCAAACACCTTTTGGCCGCGACGGATGGCGTCCATCACGATGCCTTTTTCGTCGAATTGCTGGAATTCCTTGATATCGGCTCCGGCCACGAAACCGGCGCTCTTGCCCGAGCGCACGATCACGGCCTTGGGCTTTTCGATCTCGATGCGTTCCAGGATGGTGTCGAGTTCTTCCAGCACGGCCTGGCTGAGGGCGTTGACCGGTGTATCAGCCCGATCCAGGGTCAGGACCAGGATGCCATCGGCGCGGGTTTCGGGATGCCAGTGGTGAAAACGCAGTCCAGCGAACATGGGAATCTCCTGCGCAGGGCGCGGACGTTGCAACAAAGTGGCTATGATCCCGGCAGGGACCACGTCGGGTCAATGCGCACCAGTATGGAGGCATCGACGGCGTGGTGCACATGTTGCGGCTCGCCGGGAACTTTCACGCAGCCGATGCAGTCTATGCGGTTCGTAACGAGCCGCCCGCAGGAGGCAGGCCCGAATGGAAGGCAATGACGTGGACCAGGCACTGATCAAGCGCGTACAGGATGGAGACAAACGGGCCTTTGACCTGTTGGTGCTCAAATACCAGCACAAGGTGGTCGGTGTCATTTCACGTTATATCCACGACTGGGCCGAGTGTCAGGACGTGGCCCAGGAAACCTTTATCCGCGCCTACCGGGCCATGCCCAATTTCCGCGGTGACAGCCAGTTCTACACCTGGCTGTACCGGATCGCCACCAATACCGCCAAGAACCATCTGGTGGCCTTGGGCCGGCGCCCGCCGACCGAGGATATCGACGCCCAGGATGCGGTGCAGTTTGAAAGCGGTACCCGCCTGCGCGATGCCGGCACCCCGGAAAACGAGGCCATGCGCCAGGAGATTGAACAAACCGTGGCCATGGCGGTCGAAGCCTTGCCCGACGATTTGCGCACAGCCATCACTCTGCGTGAAGTCGATGGATTGAGTTACGAGGACATTGCCAAAGCCATGGAATGTCCGATCGGTACCGTGCGATCGCGCATCTTCCGCGCGCGTGAGGCTATCGATAACAGTTTGCGTCCGCTGATGGAGGACGCCACCGGCCGCAAAGATCGAACCGAGAGAGCATCGTGATGAACCAGGATATCCGTGAACAACTGTCCGCCTTGATCGACAACGAGCTCGATCGAGACCGCACGCGTTTCCTGCTCAAGCGGGCCGAGCATGACGTCGAGCTGGTGGCGCTGTGGCAACGCTGGCATCTGGCTGGTGAAGTCCTGCGTGGAGCCGCACTGCCATTGCGGCAGGATTTTCTCAGCGGCATCCATACCCAACTTGAAGCGGACCTGGCAGGTCAGCGTCCCTTGCCATCCCGGCATGGGATGGTGCGTTGGGCCGGCGGTTTTGCCGTGGCCGCATCAGTGGCCCTGGCCGCCTTGCTGCTGGTACAGCCACCACCGGCGACGACACCGATCCTCGAAGGCAATGAAGTGGCCAGCGATTTGCCGGTGAATGTCGATGTGCCGGTAGCCTCGGTGGTCGCTCCTTCGCCGTATCGGGTTCAGGATCTGCGTCCGCCGTATCGTCTGGATGCGCAGGCGGTTTCGGCCTATGAAGCTGGTCGCAGCGGTACGCAGTCGCGTTTTGATCCGGGCTATGAGGCGTATTGGTTGCGGCATCAACACGCGCTCAGCGAGCGTACGCAAACAACCGGGCAGACGCCCTGGCTGTCGCCCTTGCGTCCGGATCTGGCAACGGCTTCACCCACACCCTGAAGCCTTTGGCCCGGGCGGCCGTGGGGAATCGAATTTCGATACCTGATCAGGTCGCGCAAAGACATGAAACTGGCTGGCGTACGTCTGGATGCCGTACGGCCATGGGCCGTGTGTTTGGCAAAAACATGCAGATATTGGCATCCATGCTTATTCGAGATTGAACGCGGAGGAAACCCATGAAAGCAATTCGCTTCTACCTTTTCGCAATGCTGTTGTGTCTGGCCGGCGTCAGCCAGGCGCAAGTGCCCGATTTCACAGGTCTTGTTGCCGATGCGGCACCCAGCGTGGTCAGCGTGATGGCCACCCGCACCGCCGATGCGCAGATGCGCGGCATGCCCGACGATGACGGTGACGATGCCCAGATGCAGGAATTTCTGCGCCGCTTCTTTGGCATGCCGGGCATGCCCGGTGGTCGGGGCGAAGCGCCGCAGCCACGCGATCGCACCTCTTTGGGCAGCGGTTTCATCATTTCCGCCGATGGCTATGTCCTGACCAACCATCACGTCATCGAAGGCGCCGATGATATCCATGTGCAACTGTCGGATCGGCGCGAGTTGTCGGCCCGTCTGGTCGGTTCCGATGCGGCCACCGATGTGGCCTTGCTCAAGGTCGATGAAACCCGCTTGCCGGCGGTACAGATCGGCGCGTCCAGCACCCTCAAGCCGGGCCAGTGGGTGGTGGCGATCGGTTCGCCCTTCGGCTTTGATCATTCGGTCACGGCTGGCATCGTCAGCGCCGTGGGCCGCAGTTCCTACAGTGCCGAACAGCAGTATGTCCCCTTTATCCAGACCGACGTGGCCATCAACCGTGGCAACTCCGGCGGCCCGCTGCTGGATATCAACGGCAAGGTAGTCGGGATCAATTCGCAGATCTTTTCCAACACTGGCGGCTTCATGGGCGTGTCATTCGCCATTCCGATCGAAACCGCGATGCGCTCGGCCGAACAGCTCAAGACCCAGGGCTATGTGGCACGCGGCATGCTTGGGGTGCGCATCCAGGATGTGACCCGCGATGTGGCCCGCAGCCTGGGCCTGCCGCGTTCCAGCGGCGCCCTGGTGTTCCAGGTCGAACCGGACAGCGCGGCCGCCAAGGCCGGCATCAAGGTGCAGGACGTGATTCTGGCCTGGAACGAGCAGGACGTGGCCAGTTCATCGCAGTTGCCACCGATGGTGGGCGCCACCGATCCGGGCAGCAAGGCCAAGGTCAGGATTTTCCGTGACGGCAAGCAGCAAACCCTGACGGTTACCGTGGGCGCGGCTCCGCGTGACGGTGATACCGGTGCTGGCACTGAAACCGCGGCGACGACCCCGGGCAGCCCGTTGGGCTTCAGCGTGACCGACCTGGATGCTGATCAGCGCCAGAACCTGGGCCTGGGCAAGGATGAAGGTGTGGTGGTCACCCGGATTTCAAGCTCGGCAGCGCGGCAATTGCGCAGTGGAGACGTGATCTTGATGGTGGGCAAGACCCAGGTTGGCAGCGTGGCCCAGTTCGACCAGGCCGCCAAGAAGATCAAGCCCGGTGAACCTGTGATGCTGCTGGTACGGCGCGGTGATGCCACCCAGTTCATTACCGTGACCCCGCCGGTGCAGGGCAAGGACTGATCACACAGCACATTGTCGACCGCGCAGCCTTGCCTGCGCGGTCGATGACAGGGTCATGGCAAAAGCGGTCGTGACACTCCCCAAACATGGCATAATGCCCTGTTTTCGCGACGGGTTTCCGCGCTTTCCGGGCCTTACATGCAGCATATCCGCAATTTCTCCATCATTGCC
The DNA here is from genome assembly GCA_964424535.1 of uncultured Aquimonas sp. Taxonomy (GTDB): domain Bacteria; phylum Pseudomonadota; class Gammaproteobacteria; order Xanthomonadales; family Xanthomonadaceae; genus Denitratimonas. The sequence continues at coordinate 529 of CAYRJS010000063.1, read as the reverse complement.
CACGTCGATCACGGCAAATCGACCCTGGCCGATCGCATCATCCAGCTTTGCGAAGGCCTGAGCGAGCGCGAGATGGAAGCCCAGGTGCTCGATTCCAATCCGATCGAGCGCGAGCGCGGCATCACCATCAAGGCCAAATCGGTGTCCTTGCCGTATACGGCTGATGATGGTCAGGTGTACCAGCTCAATTTCATCGATACCCCCGGGCACGTGGACTTTTCCTACGAAGTCAGCCGCTCGCTGGCCGCCTGCGAAGGCGCCTTGCTGGTGGTCGATGCCGCCCAGGGCGTGGAAGCGCAATCGGTGGCCAACTGCTATACCGCCGTGGAAATGGGTCTGGAAGTGATTCCGGTGCTCAACAAGATCGACCTGCCCACGGCCGATCCGGAGCGGGTACGCGAGGAAATCGAGGCCGTGATCGGCATCGATGCCAGCGAAGCCATCGAAGTCAGCGCCAAGACCGGCCTCAATGTGCGCGCCGTGCTGGAATCCATCGTCAAACTGATTCCACCACCCAAACCGCGTGACA
>CAYRJS010000062.1:0-11843 GCA_964424535.1 uncultured Aquimonas sp. | reverse complement strand
GGAAACCGAGACCATCACCGCCGCCCACGTCCACCAGACCGTCTATTTCCCCGCCAACGAGGAAAAGCTGCCGCTGCTGCTGGGCCTGTTGTCGCGCCGTGAAGTTCCGCGCACCATGGTCTTTGTCAACACCAAGGTCTTTGTCGAACGCGTTGCCCAGGCGCTGGAACGGGCCGGCTATCGGGTCGGCGTGCTCAGTGGCGATGTGCCGCAGAAAAAACGCGAAAGCCTGCTGCGTCGCTTCCAGGCTGGCCAACTGGAAGTTCTGGTGGCCACCGATGTCGCTGCCCGCGGCCTGCATATCGACGGCATCAAGTGCGTGTACAACTACGACCTGCCCTTTGACGCTGAAGATTACGTCCACCGCATCGGCCGCACCGCGCGTCTGGGTGAAGAAGGCGATGCCATCAGCTTTGCCTGCGAACGCTACGCCATGAGCCTGCCCGACATCGAGGCCTATATCGAGCAGAAGATCCCGGTCGCGGCCGTCACCCCGGAATTGCTGACCGCCTTGCCACGCGCACCACGCCCGGCAGCGAAACGCGAGGATGGGGCCGACGACCAGGAAAGCATCGGGGAAATCTTTTCCCAAGTCCGCGAGCAGCAGGCGCAGGCGCGAAAAGGTGAGGAAAAATCCGCCGCGCCACGGCGACGTCGGCAACGCAATCCAGCCACTGCCGATACCGCTGCCAGCTCCGAACCTGGCAGTCACGCTGAACACCTCCCGAATTCCGGGCACACGACAGATCCAGCCGAAACCGGCACAGCACCGCGCAAACCGCGTCGTCGTCGCCGCTCCGGCAAACGCGATGGAAGTTCGGGCCTGGCGCCTGTCGAAGCCGCCAAGACCACGGCCCACCAGGCAACATCGACCGAACCGGGTGAGACGACCGACACACCGCGCAAACCCCGGCGACGGCGCGGAGGGCGTCGTCAGCGCGAGGCCCGCGAGCGGGTTGAGGCGCGTTTGCTGCATGGCGATCGCAACCAGACGCCGGCACGGACCCAGGCTGAAACCGCCAAGCCCAAGGGCGAAACCTCCGACTCCCTGTTGTCGCGAATCAAGCGCGGTGTCGGCCGGTTTTTCAATCGCCCGCCAGCACGACACTGACAGCCGCCGGCAACGGAATCGCCAGCGCGCCGGGAGCCGGGATTTGCTACAGTGCCACGGTTGCCCACCCTGACCTGATTTCATGCCTGCACACGCCCTGCTCCTGCCGCAAGCGCTGCGCTCCTCGCCCTGGCCGGGACGCCTGGCGTTGCTGGTGGCCTTGGTCTTTTGTGGCTGGCAACTGGTGAACCTGCTGTGGCTGACATTGTCCGGTCCGGATCTGCCCGCGGGCACTTCGGCGATCGAACTGGGTGCCGACCCGAACCTGCCACCGGCCGGGCAACTGGCCCAGTGGCATCTGTTTGGTGACGCCCAGGGAGGTGACATCGATCTGGCGGCCCTGGCCCAGGCCCGTCTCCAGGAAACGCCACTCAAGCTCACCTTGCGCGGCACCTTCAACGAGGCCCGCCCGGATACCGGTATCGCCATCATCGCCGATGAAACCGGGGTCGATCGCAGTTATCGGGTCGGTGACAACGTGCCCGGCGATGCCCGTCTTGAGGAAATCCTCGCCGGCAAGGTCGTGCTGGTCCGTGCCGGCGTGCGTGAATCCCTCAGCCTGCGTTTGACCGAAGCCGGCAGCGAACCTTCATCGGCGCGACCGACATCTTCCCGCCGCAACCCGTCCGCCTCCCTGCCCGGCGGCCCCCGGGTGGGCATAGCCCCGATCACTCCCGCCATCGCCCCCGGAGCGCCGGACATGCAATCCTGGCGCGCTGCCAACCTGCCGAACGTGGAAGACCTGGCCAAGCAGGTCCAGTTGTTTCCGGTATTCGACAATGGCCGCATGCGCGGTGTGCGCCTGAGCGCCGGACGCGATTCGGACATTCTCGAGCGCGCCGGCCTCAAACCCTCCGATATCATTACCTCGGTCAACGGCGTGCCACTGGATGGACCCGCCCGCCAGGCCGAATTGCTCTCCAGCCTGAGCAGCGCCCGCCAGGTGCAACTGGATGTGCAGCGCGATGGCAAGACCGTCAAACTCCAGTTCGGCCCCTGATCGCCCGTTACGGAAATTCCAACACCATGCCCCGACTTAGCCTGCCTTGCGTTCTGACCTGTGTCCTGCTGCTGGCCTTCGGCCCCGATGCCCAGGCCCAGGCCTCGGCGGATGTCACCGCGACCGAAACCGTATCGACCACCAGCGATGGCCGCCACACCCTCAATCTGCGGGCCGCTGATATCGGGGTACTGGTGCAGACGGTCAGCGAGATCACCGGCAAGAGCTTCATTCTCGATCCGCGCGTGGAAGGTCGGGTCACGGTGATTTCCTCCAAGCCGCAGACGGCCGAGGAAATCTACGAGACTTTCCTGTCAGTCTTGCGCGTGCATGGTTTTGCCGCGATCGCCTCGGGCAACATGATCAAGCTGGTGCCCGATGCCGTGGCGGCCCAGGATGGCAGTCTGGGCAACGGTGGTGGTGGCCCCGATGCCCTGATCACCCGCCTTATCTCCCTGCAACACGTGGCCGCCGACGAGGTGGTCAAACTGCTGCGCCCGCTGGCGCCACAGCAGGCGACCTTGACCGCCACCAGCAACAACAATGCCATCCTGATCAACGACCGCGCCGGCAATATCGAGCGCCTGCAGCAACTGATCGCGCGTATCGATACCGCCACCGATGCTGAAGTCGAGGTCATTCCCCTGCGTCACGCCAGCGCCGCCGGAGTGGCGCGCACCCTGGCCTCGCTGGAAACCGGGGCCACTGCCGGCACCGCCAACAGCGGTCCCAAGCTGATCGCCGACGAGCGCACCAATTCAATCCTGCTTTCGGGTGATCGCGCCAGCCGCTTGCGCCTGCGCAGCCTGATCGCACACCTGGACACCCCTCTGGATGGCGGCGAAAACACCCAGGTGATCTACCTCAGCTATGCCAAGGCCGAAGAACTGGTGGCGATCCTGGACAGCGTTGCCGGCACCCTGACCGATCGTGCCGAGGGCGGCACTCCGGGCGAAGGAACGCGGGGCGGCAAGGCTGCCACCATCCAGGCCCATCCGGAAACCAATGCCCTGATCATCACGGCTTCGCCGGCGGTGTATCGGGAACTGGCCGCCGTGGTGCGCCAGCTCGACGTGCGCCGGGCCCAGGTGCTGGTGGAAGCCATCATTGCCGAAGTCACCGACGACCTGGCCGATGAATTGGGCGTGCAGTGGCAAAGCACCAACTTCGATGGCGAGCGCGGCTATATCGGCGGCACCAACTATCCGGGTGCCGGTGGTCTTGGCGGCATCGTCAGTGCCATGCAGAACCCGCTGAATGCGTTGGCTGGCAGCGCCGGCGCCAACGTCGGCTGGGTCGGTGGCCGGGTTGAAGTCCCCGATGGCAAGGGCGGTACCACGACCCTGTTCCAGGTCGGCGCCCTGGTCAAGGCCCTGCGCGGTGATGGCCGTGCCAACGTTCTGTCCAATCCGTCAGTGGTGACCCTGGACAACTCCGAAGCCGAGTTCAAGGTGGTGCAGGAAGTGCCCTTCCTTACCGGCCAGTACACCAATACCTCCACCGGCGGCGGCACCAATATGCCGACCAATCCCTTCCAGACCGTGGAGCGCAAGGATGTCGGCCTGATCCTGACCGTCACCCCGCATATCAACGATGGCGATGCGGTGCGCCTGGAGATCAAGCAGGAAGTGTCCTCGCTGGCCAATTCCGTGGCCGGCGCGGTCGATCTGATCACCAGCAAGCGTGAACTGACCACCACCGTGCTGGTGCCCGATGGCGGCCTGCTGATCCTGGGCGGATTGAAGGAAGAAGAATCCCGCCAGAACACCCAGGGCGTGCCGGGCCTCAGTCGTATTCCGCTGCTGGGCAACCTGTTCAAGAGCCGCAACGCCACGCACTCCAAGCGCAACCTGATGGTGTTCCTGCGCCCGATCATCCTGCGTGACGCCATCACCGAGGCCGCCGTTTCCAGCGAGAAGTACAACTTCCTGCGGGCCGAGCAATTGCGTATGCGCGAGAACCGCGAACTGCGCTACCACGGCCAGTACCAGCCGGTCCTGCCGAGCCTGGATGAAATCACCCCACGCGACCTGTTCCGCGATCCACCGCCGCTTGATCCAACCCAGCCTGAAGTTGCCATTCCGTGACTGAAGCCCTGCCCGCACGTCCCAGCTTCGGCTTTGCCCGTCGCCACGGGGCCACCATCGTTGCCTTCGAAGCGGAGACGGCCCAGGTCGCCTGCCGGCGTGACGTCAAACCGGACGTGCTGGCCGAACTGCGCCGCCACGCGCGCCGCCCCTTGCAGTTGGACGTTCTGGAGGCCGAGGCCTGGGAACACCTGCTGCGCTCACTGTATGAAGGGGGTTCCGATGATGCCCTGGCGGTGGCTGCCGATATGGACGATGCCCTGGATCTGAACCAGATCGCCGACGCCCTGCCTGAGCCGACCGACCTTCTGGAAAGCGATGACGATGCCCCGATCATCCGCCTGATCAACGCCCTGTTGACCGAAGCGGTACGCGAGAACGCTTCGGATATCCATATCGAACCCTTCGAGAACCGCCTTGTCGTGCGCTTCCGTATCGATGGCGTCTTGCGCGAAGTGCTGGCACCGAAAAAGGCCGTGGCCGCACCCGTGGTCAGCCGCATCAAGGTCATGGCCAAACTCGATATCGCCGAGAAACGCCTACCGCAAGATGGCCGCATTGGCTTGCGCATCGCCGGGCGCCCAGTCGATGTGCGCGTGTCCACCATTCCCGCCGGGCACGGCGAGCGTGTGGTGCTGCGTCTGCTCGACAAGCAGGCCGGCAGGCTGGATCTGTCACAACTGGGCATGGATGACACCACGGCGCAGCGCATCGATCAGTTGATCCATCGCCCGCACGGCATCCTGCTGGTCACCGGCCCCACCGGCAGCGGCAAGACCACCACGCTGTATGCCGCGCTCACGCGCCTGAACGATGCCACGCGCAACATCCTCACGGTGGAGGACCCGATCGAGTACTACCTCGACGGCGTCGGTCAGACCCAGGTCAACGCGCGCGTGGACATGACCTTCGCCCGCGGCCTGCGCGCCATCCTGCGCCAGGATCCGGACGTGGTGATGGTGGGTGAAATCCGTGACCTGGAAACCGCCGAAATCGCGATCAAGGCCGCCCAGACCGGCCACATGGTGCTGTCCACCCTGCACACCAACGACGCCCCGCAAACCATCGCGCGTTTGATGAACATGGGCATCGCCCCGTTCAACATCACCTCCTCGGTCAACCTGGTCATCGCCCAGCGTCTGGCCCGACGCCTGTGCCAGCACTGCAAGAAGCCGATGACCTTGCCGGACAACGCCCTGCTGGCCGAAGGCTTTACCCAGGCGCAGATCGATGCCGGCATCGAGTTGTTCGAAGCCGTGGGCTGCGACCAGTGCAATGATGGCTACAAGGGCCGTACCGGCATTTATCAGGTAATGCCGATGAGCGAGGAAATCCAGAAGATCGTGCTGGAAGGCGGCAACGCCCTGCAGATCGGCGAAGCGGCCCAGCAAGCCGGGGTCAAGGATCTGCGCCAATCGGCTTTGCGCAAGGTCGCTTCAGGCATCACCAGCCTGGCCGAGATCAACCGCGTTACCAAGGATTGAGCCGTTCGTTGCGGTCGGGGTCGATCAGGCCAGCCCCGACCTTGGCAACCAGTGATCGACCAGCAGGAAGGCGAAGATCAGCATCAGGTAGACGATCGAATAGCCGAACACCACCATGGCAAAACGTTCCGAAGGCGGCTTGAGCAGGCGGATGGCGTAGTACACGAAGATGCCACTGAGCACCACCGCCCCACCCAGATAGAACAGGCCGCTCATGCCGGTCAGCCAGGGCAGCATGGTGACCACGAACAGCAGCAAGGTGTAAAACAGCACGTGCCAGCGGGTGAACACCACCCCGTGGGTGACCGGCAGCATGGGGATCATGGCCCGGGCATAGTCTTCGCGCCGGAAGATGGCCAGAGCCCAGAAATGCGGCGGGGTCCAGACGAAAACGATCAGGAACAACAGCAGGGCATACGGATGGACTTCGCCGGTGATCGCGGTCCAGCCCAGCACCGGCGGAATCGCCCCGGCAGCGCCGCCAATGACGATGTTCTGCGGCGTGGCGCGTTTGAGAAACGCGGTGTAGACCACGGCATAACCGATCAATCCGGCCAGACTCAATACGGCGGTCAGAACATTGGTCCACAGCAGCAACACCGCCATCGAGAGCACGCCCAGGATCAGGGCAAAAGCCAGCACCTGCTGTGGGCGCAGTTGTCCGCTGGGCAAGGGCCGATGCACGGTGCGGGCCATGACGATGTCGATGCGCTGGTCGATCAAATGATTGATCGCCGCCGCCGAAGCCGAGGCCAGCCAGATGCCGACCAGAGCGGCCAGGGCCGTTCCCAGCGGCGGGATGCCGGGCACGGCCATCAACATGCCAATGACCGCGGTGAAGGCGATCAGGGCAACGATGCGGGGTTTGGTGACGGCCCAGTATTGACGCATATGCCAGATCATCGGGCCGGAACCTCGACCGGCGGGCGCAGGCGCGCCAGCAGCAATACCAGCACGAACAACAGCAAGGCCGCGCCGGCATTGTGGGCGGTAGCGACCTTGAGCGGCAGGCCGGTCACGACATTGAGCACGCCCAGGCCGAACTGGACCGCCACCAGCACGATCAAGGTGGTGCCCCAGCCGGAGATCTCAGGCACCTTGCGCACCTGCCGACCCAGCCAGTACACCGTGGCCAATGCCACCAGGGCGAACAGGCGATGGCTCAACTGGATGGCGACCCGGGCCGGGTTGTCGAGCACGCCGCCTTCGTAATCGATGCCGATGCCACGCCAGAGCACGAAACCTTCAGCAAAATCATGCCGCGGCCACCACTGCCCCAGGCACTTGGGCCAGTCCACGCCACAGGCCAGGGCCGCGTAATTGGCCGATACCCAGCCGCCCAGGGCAATCTGGATCAATATCACGATCAGGGCAAAGATCAGCAAAGGTCGCAAGCGCCAGGCCGTGGGCAGGTACAGCGCCGCCTGCGGCGAGGCCCGTCCGGCCAGGAAGGTGAGCAGGGCCAGAGTGGTCATGCCGCCCAAAAGATGGCCCATGACCACGATCGGTTTGAGCAGCCAGGTCACTGTCCACATGCCCAGCAGGGCCTGGAACACGATCACCGCCAGCAACAGGGCCGACAGGCGGGAAAAATCACCCCGCGCCGAAACCACGCCATCGGGGCGCAAGGCCCAGCCCAGCAATGCCACTTCCCCGGCAATCGCGAGCACGCTGGCCAGGCCGTGGGCGCCCTTGATGTAGGCCGGAATCGACAGGGCCACCAGCACGCTGGCACCGATCACCAGCAGTGCGCCGCCGCGCAAACGTCGCGAACCGAGAAAGGCCAGGGCAAAAACCAGCAGGCCCAGCGTCGCCGCCAGATGCCGGTGCACCTGTTCGCGCCAGGCCTTGTGCGCTTCCACCGGGCGGGTGAAGGCTTCATTGGCCTGGGCGATCTCATGGTCGTGGGTAGGCCAGGTGATGGAGCCGTAGCAGGTTGGCCAATCCGGACACGACAGGCCGGCATGAGACAAACGCACGAAGGATCCGAACACGATCACGCCCAAGGCCAGCAAAACGGCGATCCAGGCAATGCGGTGGTAGTAACGATGCGGCATGGCTTATTTGAGCAGTTTGGCGATATCGGCGCGCAGATCGGCAAGGTCCACGCCGGGGGCGTAGCGCATGGCCAGGAAGCCGAAGGAATCGATCAGGTAGATGGCCGGTGGCCCTGATTCTGGCAGGTTCGGGAAATGCCCGAGCACTTCCGCATCGGCTCGCATCGCAATCAGGTTGCGAAACGGCAGGGCCGTGGCCGGCACTTCCCCGAACCAGAGCACCTGCAAACGCTCGGCACGCCGTCCCTGCAAGCGCCAGACCTTGTCCAATCCGGCGATCAGTTCGGCCCCGCAAGCCGAGTCGCAGTCGGGCGTGGGCACCACGGCGATCTGCCAGCGTCGTTCCTGCGGGGCAAAGGTGTAGACACTGCCATCGGCCTGGTACAGGGGCAGACCGGTCAGCTTCAATGGCGGATTCAGCAGTTCACCATGATTGATGCCGTGGGCCGGACGCCAGTCCATCAGGTTCAGAACGCCGGCCCCCAGGAAAGGCAACACGAAGATTGCGATCAGGACGACCAGGGCAATGCGATTGCGGCGCCGGATGGCCGGATCGATGGACAGTTCGGAATTCATGGTTTTCTTCGCCGCAGACCCAACAACAGATATACCACCACGACGGTGGCCGACAGGCCCCACCACTGTACGGCATAACCCCGGTGCTGCTCGGGTGCCAGAGTATTGGGCAGGGCCACGACATCACGCTCGGCGTCCAGAACCGGACCGGGCTCGGGACGCAGCACACCATCATAGAGGCTCAGGCCGGTCTGGCGGTTTACTTCCTCCCGATCCAGATAGGCCAGCAGTTGCGGTGCACCGGTATTTTCCCATTGATTGGTCCCAAGACGCAGGCCCTGGGCCGGCCACGGCAGCAGCAGGCCGCGCAGGGTCAGTGGGGTCGAGGGCACGCTCAGTTCGGGCAGACTGCGCGCCGGCCCGAAAGGACGCCAACCCAGTTCCACCAACACCGGCACGGAACTGCCATGCACCTCGGCCAGGGCATAGCCGCGCACGCCGACCTGGCCGGCATGTTGCTGGTTGTCGAGCCACAGCACGGGCCGTGGCAACAGGTGCAGCGTGGTTTCAACCCGCAGGGGCACTTCATGCAGCGGGGTCTGCAAGGCCGTGGTCAATTCCACGGGTGCGGCCTGCAATGCGTCCGCCCAGGCCTGCAACCACTGCTGTTTCCACGCGGCCCGTCCGGATTGCCAGAAGCCCAGGCTGGCAAAACCGGTCGCTGCGATGAGCGTGACCAGAGCCCAGGCTCCGCTTCGCCTCCAGGTCATCGTCATGGTCTCAAGGCGTGCGACAATGATGCCGACCGTGGCGTTTTCGACACGCTCCGGCCATTCCCGTCCTCGCCAAGAATCATCGTCATGTGGCCAAAAATCGTTATCGCCATTTTCCTCGTCCTGATCATCTACAACCTTGGAGCCGGGCTGTATTACATGATCACCGACAAGGGCCAGACCAAGCGTACCGTCAATGCCCTGACCTGGCGCGTGGGCCTGAGCGCTGCGCTCATCGCGTTCTTGATCATCGGCATCTGGACCGGTTTCATCACCCCGCACGGCATCGGTGGCTGAGACGCCGACGGATCGATCAAGGATCGATCCGTCCGGTCACGCCCAAGCCACGATTCCGGCGATTGCGATACCTGCGCGGAAAGTACCGTGGTTGCGGTCACATCACGTAGACAAACAGGAACAGCAGCAGCCACACCACGTCAACGAAGTGCCAGTACCAGGCCACGGCCTCGAAGCCGAAATGGTTGTCACGGCTGAAGTGGCCCTTGAGGACGCGGAACCAGATCACCGCCAACATGATCGCACCCAGGGTGACGTGCACGCCGTGGAAACCGGTCAGCATGAAGAAGGTGCTGCCGTAGATGCCCGAACCCAGGGTCAGGTTCAACTCGGTGTAGGCGTGGACGTATTCTTCGACCTGGAAACCCAGGAAGGTCGCACCCAGGATGATGGTCAGGCCCAACCACAGCAGCAGCTTGCCGCGGTGACCCGCCTTCAGGGCATGGTGGGCGATGGTCAGGGTGATGCCGGAGGTGACCAGCAGCAAGGTGTTGATCAGAGGCAGGCCCCAGGCCGACATCGACATGAACTGGCCACCGATTTCACCCGGACCATTGGTCGGCCAGGCTGCGGTATAGCCGCTCCACAGCATGTTGGTCGAGGCCGCGGCACCCTCTCCACCGATCCACGGCACGGAGAAGTTGCGGGCATAGAACAAGGCCCCGAAGAAGGCCCCGAAAAAGAAGACTTCCGAACAGATGAACCAGATCATGCCCTGCCGGAAGGAACCGTCGACCTGGCGGTTGTAGGCACCGGAAACCGACTCACGGATGACCGAACCGAACCAGCCGACGAACATGGCGATCATGATCGCCACGCCGATAAAGAACACGCTCTTGCCCCAAAGGTGGCCGTTGAACCAGTTGGCGACGCCGATGGCCATGGTGAACAACCCGACCGACCCCACCAAGGGCCATTGGCTGTGGGTTGGCACGAAATAGATGTCGGTATCTTGGATACTGTGGGCCATGGCGTTTTCCGTTTGCTGGGCTGCGTCGATCAGGGAATGGAATGAGCGGCGTACTGGTCGGCCAGACGCGAGGTGGCCGGCTCGTTCAGATAAAAAGTGTAGGACAAGGTCAACCGGTGCACATCGGCGGGCAGATCCGGGTCGACAATGAATCGCACCGGCATCGGGCGTTCCTCGCCGGCATCAAGTTTTTGTTCGGTGAAACAGAAACACTCGGTCTTGTTGAAGAAAGCCGAAGCCCGCGCCGGTGCTACCGAAGGCACGGCCTGACCGACCAGAGCGGTGGCACCTTCGTTGCGGGCGTAATACAGGACATCGATCGGCTCGCCCGGATGTACGCGAATCTCGGCCTGGGCCGGATGAAAGGCCCACGGCAGGCCGGAGTTGACGCCGGCATCGAATTCGACCGTGACCCAGCGCTCGGTATCGACCGCCGCCAGTGCCGTCGCTGCCGGTGCGCCATCCAGTTTGGTGCCGAACAGTTGCACGCAGGCGATGCGATACAGCGGTACCAGGGAAAAGCACAAGGCAAAAGCGATGCCCGCCACCCACACGGCGCGACGCAAGACCAAGCCGCTGGCGTCATTGCTCTGGGATGCGGGCGCAGGCGTGTTCACAGGGCGATGACTCCCGACAGAACCCCGACATAAATCAGCACGGCTACCCCGATCACGGCGATCAGGGTGATGCGCACGCCGCGCTGCTGGCGTGCCTTGAGCAGATCATCATTGGCCGTGTCCGGTTTCATTCGCGCCTGCGTCCTCAGTGGTCGCCGTCGTGCACCAGGTCACCGGGGCCGATCACCGGCGGCCGGGTGAAGGTGTGGTGCGGTGCCGGCGAAGGCACGGTCCATTCCAGACCCCGTGCGCCTTCCCAGGCCCGGGCTGCGGCTTTCTTGCCGTACTTCTTCGAATGCCACAGGGTGAAGGCCATCATGAAGGGGGTCAGGAACATGCCGAAGGCACCGATCGAGCTGATCAGGTTCCAGTCGGCAAAGGCCACGTTGTAGTCGGGGATGCGGCGCGGCATGCCAGCCAGACCAAGGAAGTGCTGGGGGAAGAACAGCAGGTTGACGAACACCACCGACCACCAGAAATGGATCTGGCCGAAGCGCTCGTTGATCATGTGTCCACTCCACTTCGGCCACCAGTAGTAGATGGCACCAATGATCGCGAACAGGGCGCCGGAAACCAGCACGTAATGGAAGTGCGCGACCACGAAGTAGGTGTCGTGGTACTGGAAGTCGGCCGGTACCACGGCGGTCATCACCCCGGAAAAGCCGCCGATGGCAAACAACACGATGAAGGCGATGGCCCACAGCATGGGCGTCTCGAAGGTGATCGAGCCTCGCCACATGGTGGTGACCCAGTTGAACACCTTCACCCCGGTCGGAATCGCGATCAGCATGGTCGCGTACATAAAGAACAGTTCGCCACCCAGCGGCATGCCGGCGGTGAACATGTGGTGGGCCCAGACGATGAAGGACAGGAAGGCGATGCAGGCGGTGGCGTACACCATCGCGGTGTAGCCGAACAGCGGTTTGCGGCT
>CAYRJS010000061.1:0-11927 GCA_964424535.1 uncultured Aquimonas sp. | reverse complement strand
GCGGATTGGACCCTCAGTTCTGCGGTGCGACCTGCGGGATCAGGTCGCCATAGCCGGCAGCCTGCATGTCTTCCAGCGAGATGAACCGCAATGCGGCACCGTTGATGCAGTAGCGCAGGCCGCCACGGTCGCGCGGGCCGTCAGGGAAAACGTGGCCCAGGTGCGAGCCGGCGCCGGCGCTGCGCACTTCGGTACGTACCATGTTGAACGAGGTATCCCGGTGCTCGGTGACCGCGGTCTGTTCGATGGGCTTGACGAAGGAGGGCCAGCCGCAGTCGGACTCGTACTTGTCGACCGAGCTGAACAACGGTTCGCCGCTGACGATGTCCACGTAAATGCCAGGATCCATGAGGGCGTAGTACGGGTGGCTGAAGGCCCGTTCGGTGCCGGCACGCTGAGTCACTCGATAGGACAACGGGCTGAGTTTTTCCTGTAACGTGGTGTCGTCTGGCCGGGTGTAGGTGGCGGCTTCCTGCTGCCGTGCCTTGCGGTCCGCCTCCAGCTCGCTGGCCAAGGGTTTTTCCGCCAGGCTCAGGTCCACGTGGCAGTAGCCATTCGGGTTCTTGGCCAGGTAGTCCTGATGGTGTCTTTCCGCAGCGTCAAAACCTTGCAGCGGCAGGTTCTCCACCACGATGGGTCGGCGGTACTTTTGCTGCTCGCGCTCCAGCATGGCGGTGATGACGGGCGCGTCGGCGGGGTCGGTGTAGTAGATGCCGGTGCGGTACTGCGTGCCGCGGTCGTTGCCCTGCCGGTTCAGGCTGGTGGGGTCGATGATGCGCAGGTAGTGTTCCAGTACCTGCGACAGCGTGATGGTGTCCGGGTCGTAGCTCAGCTTGATGGTTTCGGCGTGGCCGGTGTTCTTGTAGATCACGTCCTCGTAGCTGGGGTTGCGGGACTTGCCGTTGGCATAGCCACTGACGGCGTTGATCACGCCCGGGATGCGTTCGAAATAGGCCTCCACGCCCCAGAAGCAGCCGCCAGCCAGATAGATTTCCTTGCCTTGCAGGGTTCTTGCGCCTCCCGCCCGCGAGGGGTCCGCACGATAGAAGGTCTCAGGTGCACTGCCGATTTCATGGCTCAGATTGTCCAGCAGGCCCAGGGCATCGGTCCGCGTCAGATTGCCCTTGATGATGCGCTGCAACTGGCCCTCGGCGTCCAGCAGCGCCCAGCTGGGGTAGACGGCAATGCCCAGGTCATGCGCGATGCGGCCAGATGGGTCCAGCAGTGTCGGCGCGCGGGGCATGTCCAGACCGGCATACCACTTGCGAAAGCTCGGCTCGCTGCGCTCGTTCAGATACTGCGGCGAGGCCAGTGTCACGATGTTCACGCCCTGGAAGGCTGGGCTGTTCCGCCATTGACCAGTTTCTTCCAACGTGGACAGGCAGGCTGGACACCAGCTGGCCCAGAACTTGACCCATGTGGGCTTTCCCCGAGTGAGCACAGGTTCGGTCGTCTGCGGATCAGCCTGTGACAGCTGCTGCAGCTGCTGCGCCAGTGGTGCCTCCTGACCATCACCGGCCGAGGCCACCAGGAAAAACAACAGGCCCGTTATCGCCGTTGCGGCGACGAGGGCACCCAGGTGGTGAAGTACATTGGTCATCGGCATGTTCACGATTGCCATGATAGTCCGCGCATGCTTTGTCGATATTGAACTGGGTTCGTTATCGCTGCCAGGAGTTCATGATGGAGCGCCGTGAGCGATGAAAGATCCGGGCGAGACACTGCAAGTGCTGGATGTCGCTGGCAATGCTCACAGTCTTGTTTTTCAAAATTCACGGATTTTCAGTGCATCAACATCAAGGCCACGCCCGGCAAGGTCAGTGAAACCCCGATCAGGCCCTGGCGGCCGATCGGTTCGCGCAACCACCACCAGGCCAGCAGCAGGATGAAGACCGAGGAGGTTTCGTTCATCACCGCGGCAATCGAGGCCGGTGCGTATTTGTAGCCGCCCAGCCACAGCACCATGGCCAGGCCCTGGCCGAAAAATGCGGCCGCGGCGATGAGCTTCCAGTTGATCTTGTGCCCGCGGCCAGAGAGCAAGCGCAATTCACCGCGCCAGGCTGCCACCAGCACCAAGCCGATCAGGGCACCGACCAGGCGCATCAGGGTGACCCAGCCCAGCAAGCGCGTTTCCAGGATCGGTTTGATCATGACGATGGCCACGGCCATCAGGATGACGGCGGCAAGGCCGATGCCCATTGCCATGGGGTGGGATAGCGCCTGGCGTGGCAGATCCGATATCGGGACAGGGGAGGGTGGTGGCACCGGTTCGGTGACGGCAACGGTGGCCGGTTTGGGTCGTTTGGCAATTACGAGGACCCCGGCCATCACCAGACAAAAGCCCGTGACCTGCCAGAGGTTGAGGCGTTCGCCCAACCATAACAGCGACAGCACGATGACCATTGGACTGTAGGCATTGCCGATCACGCCCATGCGCCCGGCGCCCAGATGCGAAAGCGCCACGAAATACAGGGTATCGGCGATGGCGATGCCGAGAAAGCCGCTGGCCATGGCCAAGAGGATCTCGGGCCATGGCATGCCAATGGGAGCCGTACCGTGCAGCAGCCAGGGCAATGGCAACAGCATCAGCAGAACCAGAAAGTTCTTGTTGAAATTGAGCGTCAGCGCCGGCAGGCCGCGCACCAGTTGCCGGTACAAGATGACGCCGATCGCCCAGGTCATCGCGCTCAGGAGGGAGAGGCTTTCGCCCAGGCCGATATGCATCCGGCCATTATCTGCGAAATTCACGAAGCGTTGACGACGATGACGCATACTGCGCAGCTTCACGAAGGTCGATGGCGACTCTTCGGCTTGTCTGTCCGGTAGTTCATTCCATGACGTACGATTCCTACGCCGAGCGCGTGGCCTTTCTGATCGAACTGGCCACCCGGCTGCATACCTGTGGCACTACGGCGCAGCGCCTGGAAGGCGCGATTTCTGCGGTGGCAACGCGCTTGGGTCTGCGTTGCGAACCCTGGGCCAATCCCACCGGTTTGATCCTGTCATTTTCCGAAAGCGAGCCTTCCGAAACCCGGGCCAATACCACCCAGGTGATTCGTCTGGCGCCTGGGGACGTGGATTTGCGCAAGCTGTGTGCGGTCGATGCCATTGCCGAAGCGGTCTTGCGTGGCGATACGTCGATTGCCGAAGCCATGGCGCAGTTGCAGGCATTGGATACTCCTGGCACGCGCCTGGAACGCGGACTGGGCATCCTCAGTTTTGGCTTGACCTCCGCGGCCGTCGCCATTTTGTTTCGCGGCAGTTGGGTGGATGCGGCCGTGGCCGGTGGTATCGGTCTGATGATTGGCCTGCTGTATGCATTGGGTGCCCAGCGGGCGCGTTTGAGTGAATCACTGGAATTGATTGCCGCCTTGATGACCACGCTGATTGCAGCTTTCGTGGCGACATTCTGGCTGCCCTTGTCACTCAAGACCGTGATCGTGGCGGCATTGATTGTTCTGGTTCCGGGTTTGACCCTGACCAATGCCGTGTCCGAATTGACCAGTCAGCAATTGGTGGCGGGTACGGCGCGATTTGCCGGAGCTCTGGCGAGCCTGTTGAAACTGGCTTTTGGCAGCATGATCGGCGCGCAATTGGCGGTGTTGTTGCAGTGGACGCCGCTGGAACATGTCGACTTCGTGGCTGTTCCGGGTTGGAGCGAATGGCTGGCAGTGCTGACTGCGGCCGCAGCGTTTGCCATCTTGTTCAAGGCCGCCTGGCGTGATTGGCCGTGGGTCATGCTGGCGGTGATTTTGGCGTATGTCTCTACCCGCTTGGCCGGGCTTTGGCTGTCCGGCAGTGGTGCCGTGTTTGTGGCCAGCGTGGTGATTACCGTGGTGAGCAATGCCTATGCGCGCTGGGCCAATCGCCCGGGGGCCTTGATCCGGGTACCGGGGATCATCCTGATGGTGCCTGGCAGCGTGGGTTTTCGCGGGGTCAGTTCCATGCTGGAACAGAATATTGCCCTGGGCCTGGATACGGCCATGCACCTGACGCTGATATTGGTGGCTCTGGTGGGCGGCATGCTGATCGGCAACGTCCTGGTGCCGGCCCGACGCAATCTGTAATCCTGGTTTCCGATTCCAAAAAATGCAAAAGCCCCTGCAGGGCAGGGGCTTGGGCTTGCATGAATCGCGGTATTACTTGATCAGGAATTCATCCTTGCTGCGACCGGCTTCCAGATAATCCCGGAGCCAGATCGGAGCCCGGCCGCGGCCGGTCCAGGTTTCATCGGCATTGGCAGGGTTGCGGTACTTGGCTGGAACCTTGCGCTTGGGTGCCGTCGTTTTGCGTCGAGTCGCCTTGCTGGCTGGGGCGGCGCTACCGGCGGTGCCGAAAAGTTCTTCGATGGTGTATCCCTCGGCTTTTGCCAGACGGGTGACCTTGCTGCGCACGCGGGCGATGGGGGCGCGCTTTTTCTTGCGCTTGTGCTCACGGGTGGCTTCGGCAATCAGTTTTTGCAGAGCCTTGGGTGTCATTGCGGAAAAGTCGATACTCATCGATGGGTTCCTTTGGGATGGGTTATACAACCAGGGTTTGATAAAGACTTTCAGGTAAATCGAAAGTTGGCCGGTCTTGTTTTCGATTGCAAAAACCTGCCTGCAATCCTGTCGCAAACCGGGTTTCAAGCGACGGGAACGAGGTTAATGCGGATGGTGTTGCTTGACAAGTGCCGGATAATCTATTGGCTGAATGAGTTTCACGAACCAACCCTGTTTTATCTTCGCTGCACTGGCGTGATCCGGAACTGGCATTTTGATGCCGGTTGGTCGTGGTCCTGTCGCAAAATGGGCAACAGTCGAACCGTTTGCACCTGATTTTGGGCTACCATTGGGTCCAGATTGGGCGTGGGGGCATGACAATGGGTTTGCTCGACGAACTGGAGCAGGAAGCAGCACGGCGCAGTGGCACCGATGCGGACGAGGCAGCTCGCCAGGCACGCGAAACAGCCTGGAAGGAGTCGCTGCTGCCGGCGGCTACTCGCTTGGGCGAGTATCTGACGCGTTTTGCCAAAACCCTGACGGCGGCTCAGCGGCGAATTCGCCTGAGTTACGAAATTCCCGGCTATGGTGAAGTTGTGGCCTTGGCTGAAGGGCCGTTCGAATGTCGGATCACGCCCGGCGCAGTCCAGCACGAAATCGAGTTTGCCGTGGTGGCGCAGGCATCCCCGGGTGACAGCACCCTGGTGGTGGCCGACACGCCAGGCAAGGTGCGTTTCATTGGTGGTCTGCTGCAGAACCATCACCTGTCCGGCCTGCACGATATCAGCAAGAACAGCAATGGCGAGGTGATCTCGGGCCGGTTCCAGGCCAGGGGTCGTATTCCGGTGCGTCTGCATGCCTTGGCGACCCAGGAATCGGGCCAGCTCAAACTTGCGTTCACCAATGTGGAAGCTTTTGGCACCCTCCAGCGTACTTACGCTGCCGATGCCATTACCGATGAAGTCCTGGATACGATCGGACGTTATTTGCTGCGGGAGATCGAAACCCTGTCGCAGGAGAAACTCGACGTCAATACCCGCAAGCAATTGCAGACGCAGATCCAGCGTGACCAGATCCGGCGTGAATGGGAAGCCAAGTTGTCGACGCAATTGCGCGAGGATGAGGCCAAGGTGATCGCCCTGATGGCGCCCGGCGCCTCACCCAAGGCCTTTATCCAGCGCGTGGGTGCTGGTTTGGGACGTTTGCTGCGACGCGGCTGACGACATCACCTGTCGAGGCCGCGGCCTCAACAGGGTGTAATAACCGTTCGCGTGTTTCAGGCCGCCACAAGTCGTTGCAGCAAGGCGGCGTGATCGAGGGCTTCGCTGTCGCTGCCACGACGGTGGCGGTATTCAAAGGTGCCGGCAGCCAGACCACGTTCGGAAACCACCACACGATGGGGAATGCCGATCAATTCCATATCGGCAAACATGGCGCCAGGACGCAGGCCACGATCATCCAGAACCGGATCCAGGCCGGCCTCGGTCAATTCCTGATACAGCGCCGTGGCGGCTTCATCCACGGCGGGATTGTGCTTGGGATTGATGATGCACACGGCCACCTGCCAGGGTGCCATCGGTGCCGGCCAGATAATGCCGGCATCGTCGTGGTTCTGTTCGATGGCGGCCGCCACGATGCGCGAGACACCAATGCCGTAGCAACCCATCCACATCACCTGGCTCTTGCCGTTTTCATCCAGCACGGTGGCCTCCATGGCGGCGGCGTATTTTTGTCCGAGCTGGAAAACGTGGCCGACTTCGATGCCGCGAGCGAGTTTCAAATGACCTTGGCCGTCGGGCGAAGGATCACCTTCGACGACATTGCGAATATCGCAGACCAGAACCGGCTCGGGCAGGTCACGACCAAAATTGACGCCGGCCAGGTGATAACCGGCCTGATTGGCTCCGACCACGAAATCCGCCATCGCCGCAGCGGTGCGATCGGCGATCACGGTAATCGTCTTGGCCGGCTTCACCGGGCCGATGAAACCGGGCTCACAGCCCAGGTATTCGATGATTTCCGCGTCGGTCGCCATGCGGCTGTCGGCCAAAAGATCGAGTTTGGCCAGTTTCACTTCATTGGCCTCGTGGTCGCCACGCAGCAACACCAGCACGAAACCCTGGTTCGACATGTAGGCCAGGGATTTGAGGGTGCGGGTGATATCGATACCCAGATGGGCCGCTACCTCGGCGCAGGTTTTCTGGCTTGGCGTGGCGACTGTGCGCAGGGTTTCACTGGGTGCGGGACGCGGGTCGATCGGAGCCAGGGCCTCGGCGGCTTCCAGGTTGGCGGCGTAATCGGAGGTATCGGAAAAGACGATGGCGTCTTCACCCGAATCGGCCAGGACATGAAATTCCTGCGAGGCATCGCCGCCGATCGCGCCCGAATCCGCCTTGACCGGACGAAAGCCCAGGCCCAGACGGCTAAAGATACGGGTATAGGTGGCGTGCATGTTGCGGTATTCGCGCTCCAGGCACTCGGCCGATTGATGGAAGGAATAGGCGTCCTTCATCAGGAATTCGCGTGCCCGCATGACCCCGAAACGGGGCCGGATTTCATCGCGGAACTTGGTCTGGATCTGATAGAAATTGATCGGCAACTGACGATAGGACTGCAACTGCTGGCGGGCGAAATCGGTCACCACTTCTTCGTGGGTGGGCCCGAAGCAGTAATCGGCGTCCTTGCGGTCGCGGATTTTCAGCAATTGCCCGCCAAACTTCTGCCAGCGCCCGGTTTCTTCCCACAATTCCCGCGGTTGCACTGCCGGCATCAGCATTTCGATGGCCCCGGCCCGGTTCATTTCCTCGCGTACTACTGCTTCCACCCGACGCAAGACGCGCAGGCCCAGTGGGGTCCAGGTGTAGATGCCGGCGGCCAGTTTCTGGATCATGCCGGCGCGCAGCATCAATTGATGGCTGACGATTTCGGCATCAGCCGGGGTTTCACGGGTGGTGGCGAGATGAAAACGGGAAAGGCGCATGGTCCGGGTCACGTTGCTGACAAAGCGGGCCATTGTAGCGTGCTGCAACGGCTGCGACCTCAGTCCTGCGGATGCAGTGGCGATTGTCCGGCCGGGATCCGGTTCTGCTCAGGATTGATGCGCACGATTTCGAAAGTCCGGTCCGGGGGCGGGCGATCGGTCAATTGGGTCCGACCCTGATCGTCGTGCCAGCGATACAGCGTGGGCATGTAGTCATCGGAATGGGGGTTGGCCTGGCGCCATTCCTGTGGCAACCATTGCGGGCGCTGGTACCAGACCCAGCTCGCCATCGCCCCGGCCAGGACGATGACGGCCAGTACCCCGAGCAGGAAATTGCGCATGCAAGGATCCGCTTAACCGTCCTGGCAATTCCTGGCTACGGCCCGCTCATTGAGTTCGCGCTGCTGTGTCAGTTCGGCTTCGGTCAGGGCGCGCGGTTGGCCGTCGTCACCGGGAACGGCAGCCATGCCGGAATCCAGGGTTTCCAGGTTCTGGCGCGCGATCCGGCAGCGTTCCGCCTTGCCCTGGTCAGCCGTGACCGGAGCAGCCGCATCCTGATCGGTCGTTGCGGGGGTGGTATCGTCGACCACGCTGGTGGTGCCACTACGTACGTTCATGCGTTGATACTGGGTATCGGTGGGCGGCGCATCGGAAAAATGGGTAACGCCCTTGTCGTCGGTCCACCGATAGACATCGGCGGCGTGAGCAGCGGCAAAGCCCAGGGCAAGCGTGGCCAGAAACAGGGCAGGGAGGATTCGCATTGGTCAACTCCAGCAGAATGTGAGGATTCCCTTGAGGTACAAGTGTGCCTCAAAACCGGGGTACATGGGGTGTGCACACGTTACACTGCGGTTGCAGATTGCTCAGGAAATCGTATGGAAAACCAGGATTCTTCCGCCAGACCACGTCCGCGTGGCATTTATCTGTTGCCCAATTTGTTCACCTCCGGCGGCCTGTTTGCCGGCTTTTTTGCCATCATCGCCGCCACCCAGGGACGCTTTTCCGAGGCCAGCATCGCGGTTTTTGTCGCCGCCATCCTCGATGGTCTGGATGGACGCGTTGCTCGCCTGACCAACACCCAGAGCGAATTCGGGGTGCAGTACGATTCGCTCGCCGACCTGATCAGTTTTGGCATGGCTCCAGCCATGGTGATGTATCACTGGGCCTTGGCGGAATTGCAGTTTGACGGCCCCACCGCCGGCAAGATCGGCTGGGCTGTGGCCTTCTTGTATGTGGCCTGCGCGGCCTTGCGTCTGGCGCGTTTCAATACCCAGGTCGGGGTCGTGGACAAGCGCTGGTTCGTCGGTCTGGCCAGCCCGGCGGCGGCGGCCGTGGTGATGAGCTTTATCTGGACCCTGGACAGCCGCCTCAACCTGAGTGGCTGGCAGGTGCGCTGGCTGGCCTTGGTGGTGACGGCCGTGGCCGGTCTGTTGATGGTCAGTCGCATCCGTTATTTCAGTTTCAAGAGCCTGCCGTTCGGGGGCCGGGTGCCCTTTGTCAGCGTGTTGGCAGCTTTGGGGTTGCTGGTGCTTCTGGCCATCGATACGGCTCCGGTCTTGCTGGTTGGCTCCACGATTTATCTGTTGTCCGGCCCGGTGCAGTGGTTGTGGGGCAAGCTGTGGCGACGGCGCCAGCCACCGGCCGCCGTGGAATGACCATGACCTCGGGACCTGCCGCGCAAACTGTCGCGTCCCAGCCCGAAGCAACGCGCCTGCGGGCGAGCGAATTGCTCAGTTTCATGGCCGAACTCAGCCAGAAACTGGCGGTGTCGGTGGATTTGACCCGTACCTTGCGCGAATCGGTGGCCTTTGTCGCTGATTACCTGGAAGCCGAAGCGGCCAGCGTGTTCCTGATCGACGCCAATACCGGCGAGGTGGAGTGTCGCGCCTGCCAGGGACCGGTGGATATCCTCGGCCTGCGCATACCGGTCGGGCAGGGCATCGTCGGTCGCACCCTGGCCAGCAATCAGTGCCAGATGGTGCGTGATGTCTCGCTTGACCCGGACTTCAGCGAACAGGTCGATGGCACCACCGGCTTCGTCACCCGCAGCGTGCTGTGCGCGCCGCTGTCCACGGCACAAGGCGCCATCGGGGTGATCGAGGTCATCAACAAGCGCAATGGCCACTTGTTTGACGAAGCCGACCTGGCCGCCTTGCGCCTGCTCGCCGCGCCCATGGCTCTGGCCCTCAACGTGGCACGTCTGGCCGAGGAACTGGTGGAGCAAAACCGCATCCGTCGCGAGCTGGGCATGGCTCGGCGTCTGCAACGTTCCTTGTTGCCCAAGCGCCGGCGCGGAGCCTATCCCTTGCGCGCGGTCAACCTGGCTGCGCGCGAAGTTTCCGGCGATTTCTACGATTTTTTCGATCTGCCCGATGGCCGCATCGCCTTTACCGTGGGCGATGTCGCCGGCAAGGGCCTGGATGCCTCGTTCCTGATGGTGCGTTGCGCCAGCCTGTTGCGCTGGGCTGGCAAAAGTGGTTTGCGCCCATCGGACTGGCTGGCTCAGGTCAACAACGAGCTGGGCGAAGCCATTGCGCCGGGCATGTTCGTAAGCGTGGCGGCCGGGCATTACGATCCTGCCAACCATCAGGTGATCTGGGCCAATGCCGGATTCCCGCCGGTATTGCGCATGGCTGGCACTGGTGAAATCACCTCTTTCCCGGCCCAGGCACCGCCTTTGGGCATCCTGCGGCGGCTGACCTTTCCCGAACAGAGCTGCGAGCTGTCCGATGCCAGCCTGTATCTGTTTTCCGATGGCGTCACCGATGTCCGTGATGCAATGGGAGAGCCCCTGGGTATCGAAGGCGTGGAAGACTTGCTGCATCGCCACGAGGCCTTGGCGGTGGAGGCGCGCATGCGTGCCCTGGTACGCGATCTGCGCGCCTTGCGGGTGACCGATGACATCACCTTGATGCTGGTGTCCGGGCAGCAGGCTTTGTGCCATGCGGAACTGCTGGATTACCGCTTTCCGGCCCAGGCTGGAGAACTGGCGGGCATGCGTCGGGCTCTGGCAGCGGCTTTGGCACGCGCCGGTGTCGATGCCGAACTGCGTCAGGCTCTGGTGCTGGCGGTGGATGAGGCCAGCAGCAATATCATCCGGCATGGGCATGGGGGTGGTGCCAGCGACGCCCTGATCCAGTTGCGTCTGCAACGGCGAGGCAATGAACTGGTGTTCGAATTGCTCGATGAAGCCCCGTTGGTCGACGCCAGGCGTATGCAGCCGCGCGATCTGTCCGAGTGCCGTCCCGGCGGGTTGGGCATCAATATCATCGACAGCCTGATGGATCACTGGTCACTGGGCGCGCGCGCCGATGGCCGGGGCAATCGGCTGGAAATGATCAAACGTCTGGATGCTGAGGGGATCTGCGATGAGTCTGTGTGAAACCCGGATCGAGAATGAAACCGCCACCGTGGTGCTGGGCGGGGAAGTGGACCTGTCCTGGTCGGCGCAGGTGCGTCGCGAAGTGCTGGCAGCCCTGACCAAGGCGCCCAAGGTCGCCATCGATCTTTCCCAGGTCAGCTATATCGATTCCTCCGGCATCGCCGCCCTGGTGGAAGGCTTCCAGAATGCCCGGGGCAAGGGTCAGGTTTTTGAACTGGTACGGGTCAGCCCGGCCGTGCTGGCGGTACTGAAGCTGGCCCGGCTGGACCAGGTGTTCAATATCCGCGAGTAAGAGCATGGACGTGCTGCTGCAGCCATTGGAACGCATCGGACGACGGGTCGTCGCGACCATCGCCGAGCTGGGCCATGGCACCATGCTGCTGCTGGAATCGCTCTGGTTTCTGGCATTGGGTTGGCGCATCGGCCAGCCGGTGCGGATCCGCATGGTGTTTGAGCAGATGCGCCAGATCGGCGTCGATGCCATTCCCATCGTGGCCTTGCTGGCCTTCACCATCGGGGTGATGTTGGGCATCCAGTTTGTCGCGGCATTGTCGGATTTTGGCGCCCAGAGCCAGGTCGTGATGGCGGCGGCCAAATCCATCACCCGCGAATTTGGGGCCCTGATCACCGGCATCGTCGTGGCTGGACGCAGTGGTTCATCGCTGGCGGCCAGACTGGGTTCGATGGTGGTATCCCAGGAAGTTGATGCCCTGGCGGTGATCGGCATCGAACCGGTGCGCTACTTGGTGGCTCCGGCTCTAGTGGCGATGCTGGTGATGCTGCCGGTGCTGACCATACTCGCCGATGCCGTGGCCTTGCTGGGCGCGGGCCTGTACACCATGGGCTCGCTCGATATCAGCCTGTCGGGTTACTTCATGCAGACCCTGGAGATTTTGACCGTACGCGATCTGTGGGAAGGTTTGTCCAAGAGTCTGGTGTTTGGTGTCCTGATTGCCCTGATCGGAACCAGTATCGGTTTTTCCGTCAGCGGCGGCGCCGAAGGCGTCGGCCGTGCCACCACCCGCGCCGTGGTCCTGTCCATCAGTGCCCTGGTGATTGCGGATATGTTGTTTTCGTTTTTCCT
>CAYRJS010000060.1:10806-11948 GCA_964424535.1 uncultured Aquimonas sp. | reverse complement strand
GACGGCGCTGATCTCGTAGCCTTCGATTGCCTTTTTCCCGGTCTGGGTCGGGTTGCCGTTCTCGTCGAGTTGCTGGCTGTTGATCTCATTGCTGACGCGGGTCTGGAACAGGCTCAGATTCAGCGCCAAGGCTTCATCGAACAGGGCCCACTTGGCACCAAGCTCCAGGGTGCGGGCCTTTTGCGGATCGAGATTCGGGTTGTTGGCGTTGTTGGCGGCGCTGCTCAGACTGAAGTTGGCCCCGCCTGGTGGCTGCTGCGACAGCGCAGAGTTGGCGTACAGGCTCAAGCTTTGAATTGGCTTGTAGACCGCACCGACCTTGTAATTCACCAGGGTGTCCTTGGCATTGAGGTCGGTGCTGGTAATCAAGGTGCCGTGATCCACGCCCGCCGGACAGGCGACGCCACCGCGTGGCAGTGGTACGGCTGTGGTGCAAATGGCGGTGGCCAGGTAGTCGGTATCGTAACGATCAGCCCGGATACCGGCGGTGATCAGGAATTTCTCGCCGAACTTGAGCGTATCGAAAGCGTAGATCGCACTCGTGGTGGTCTCACCGTAGCTGTGCGCGCCGGTGTGGGCGATGGCCGGGCCCGCGATATTCCAATCCGGATGGTAGAGATTGGCCGGTGGCACTGCACCCGAGGCTGCGAGATTGCGGATCGTCTGCTCTTCGCGTGTGATTTCCAGGCCGGTGCTCAGGAAATGCTCGACCGTACCGGTGGCAAAGTCGATCTGCAGGTTCAACTGGTCGGTGAGGATGCGGTTTTCTTGATCCTTCAGGGTGGGCAAACTGCGATTCATGGTGTAGCTGGACAGATCGGTGATATCGCTCCAATGGATGTTGCCGGCCATCGGATTGGCGGCATTGCCGCCGGTGGACATGAACGCGGTGAGGAAATAGTCCTGCTCCGTCTTGCCCCAGCGCAGCACGTTGGACAGACGCACGCCGCTGTCGAAATCATGCTCCAGGCGCAAGGTGGCCATCCGGGCGGTGACGTTGTCGTGGTCGTCGGTGGTGCCGTAGAAGTTTTCCGGGTTCACCGGGTGACCAGCCAGTTGCTCCAAGCCCGGCTGTGGCTGCCAGCCAAACAGGCCGATGGTAGGCACGAAACCGTCGGGGATGTTGTCCTGCTTGACGTACA
>CAYRJS010000060.1:8252-10706 GCA_964424535.1 uncultured Aquimonas sp. | reverse complement strand
CCGGCCGGGCCTTTCACCACTTCCACCTGTTCGATATTGAACAGGTCGCGCGAAATCGAACCCAGATCGCGCGCACCATCGAGATAGATGCTGTTGGAGGTATCGAATCCGCGCATGTACAGCGCATCGCCGGTGCTGGTGTTGCCGTTCTCGCCGGCATAGAAGGTGCCCACGCCGGCGCTGTTGCGCAAGGCTTCGGTCAGCGTGGTCGCACCCTGCTGTTGGAACAACTCCTTGCCGATCACCTCGATCGTTTGCGGGGTGTCCTGCAGGCTCTGGGTAAACTTGGGCGAGGTCACCATGCTGCGCACGCCGCGCACTTCGATCTGGTCGAGCTTGGTGGCCTTGCGTTGTATCGCCATGCCGGCATCGGCTGAAGTGGCGGCCTCGGCTACGGTTTCGGCGCTCGCCGCCAGCGACGTCGACAATGCCAATCCGGCTACCAGGGTGGCCGCAGGAAAGGCACGAACAAGCCCGGCCGGCGACGCATGTTTGCGACTCTTGATGTAGCTCACTGAAAACTCCAACATTGATTTGGGACAAGAACCTGACCAACGCCAACACCCCATCGCCGACTGCTAAGTGCTGCCTGGATAAGCATCAAGAAAGGGTCAGGTAGACGTTGCGTGGCCAACCCACAGAGGATGCAAAGGGTGAATCAGGCCACGAATGCGAATCGTAATGAGACTCGTTCTCATCGTCAACAAGAAATTTACCCTGCCCCAAGAGCATCAGCGGCATGGCGCCAAGCGTCTTGAATTGACGATCAATACATGGGTCGCGGATTAGACAAACCGGGATCCGCTGACAGCGAGACCTGCGTCATACGTGCAGCCTCTCAGTAACGTCCATCCAGGGCAAAGATCGGGGCGCGGTCCTTCCACGCACCTTCGGTAAAATCCGGGAAAGGCAGGGTGCGGTAATCCTCGGCGATGGATTGCTCGGACAGAGGCGTGATCGCGCTCCAGGCAACGGCGTCGTAGATGTCGATCGGCATCGGCGCACCCGCCTTGAGGGCCTCGATAAAGGCGTGCAGCACGAACCAGTCCATGCCGCCATGACCGGCTCCTTCCGCTTTGGCCGCGTGGGCTTGCCAGAGCGGGTGGTCGTATTCATCAAGGTAAGCCTGGGCGTCTTCCCATTTGTGTGCCGGGCTGCGACCTTCGATATGGATCGAGTGGTTCACGTCCATCCACAGACCTTTCGTACCCTGTACCCTGAAACCCAACGAATACGGGCGTGGCAAGGAAGTGTCGTGCTGGAGCAGGATGGTTTCGCCGTTCTCACAGCGCAGCGTGGTGGTGATGACATCACCACGCTGGAATTTGATCGCGGCGTTGGGATGCTCCGGCCCGCCCTTGGGGTGCTTGAGGATGTACTCATGCAGACCGCGCGCCTTGCTGGCGAAGGCGTTGATATGGGTGAAGCGGTTGCCACGATGGATATTGGCGTACATTGCGCAAGGGCCGATGCCATGGCTGGGATACAGCTCGCCATTGCGCTCGATCCAGTGCCGGGTGCGCCATTGCGCTTCGGAAAAGCCCTTGGCACCAAATTCAACGCCACTGCCATAGGGCTCGGACGGATCACCGGAATTGAGCACCACCCCGCGCAGATCATGCTGGTAGCCGGCCTGCAGGTGTACCAGTTCGCCGAACAGGCCTGCGCGCACCATCTGCAACACCGCCAGCACATCACGCCGGTAGCAGACGTTTTCCAGCAGCATGTAGGGCGTGCCGGTGCGCTGCTGGGTGCGCAGCACGTCCCAATGATCCTGCAGGCTGATGCCGGCGACGACTTCGCAGGCCACGGCGATCTTTGCCTCCATCGCGGCGATGGCCTGCGGCGCGTGCCATTCCCAGGGCGTCACGATCAGCACCGCATCCAGACCACCGGCATCGACAAGCGCCTTCCAGGCCTGTTCGTCACCATTGCCGCCGTAGACCTTGGGCTTGGGCCGATCGGCCTGCTCCAGGATGGCCAGGGCCCGTTCCAGCATCACGGCCTGGGTATCGCACAGGGCCAGGATCTCCACGTCATCACGGCCGACCAGCACGCGCAGTTGCGACTGCCCGCGCAAGCCGGTACCGATGATGCCCAGGCGGAGACGTTCGCGGGTTCGGATGTTGCCAAAAGCCGATGGGAACGCCGCAACCATGCCGAAGGCGGCGGTGGAAAGCAGAAAGTTGCGGCGTTTCATGGCGGCCTCACAAGGCAGGATGTGAACGTGTCATTCCGGCGAAAGCCGGAATCCAGTTTTTCACCGGGTTGAACCCAAGAGCTGGATTCCGGCTTTCGCCGGAATGACGATGGAGGTTGGCGATGCCGTCCCGGGAGGACGCATTGTCTCAGATGAGAGCGGCGGCCTGCAGGCCGCCGCTCTCATCAGGCTTCGCATTCCGTGTCACCGGCCATCCGTGGCCTGCACGGGATGAGGGCGACTTCCAGTCTCTG
>CAYRJS010000060.1:0-8152 GCA_964424535.1 uncultured Aquimonas sp. | reverse complement strand
CCTGCACGGGATGAGGGCGACTTCCAGTCTCTGGATCCCGTGTCACCGGCCATCCGTGGCCTGCACGGGATGAGGGCGACTTCCAGTCTCTGGATCCCGTGTCACCGGCCATCCATGGCCTGCACGGGATGAGGGCGACTTCCAGTCTCTGGATCCCGTGTCACCGGCCATCCATGGCCTGCACGGGATGAGGGCATCCTGCCCTCACTTGACGCCGTGCATCAGGCGGTTGATCAAGGGCGATACCAGGAAGAACAGCACCGCGATCACGATCCCCAGCAAGGCGAGTTGACTGAAGGTATCGGCGTACTGCAACAGCGACGAGCCGCCTTCGCCGCTGCCGCCCGAGGCGATGGCCGCGATCCGTCCGGCGACGAAATTGGCCATGGCGATCGACAGGAACCAGCCACCCATGGCCAGGCCGGTTTCATCCGGTCGTGCCAGTTTGGTGACCATGGCCAGGCCGATCGGCGACAGGCACAGCTCGCCCATGGTGTGGACCATGTAGGTCAGGGTGAGCCAGATCCAGGAAATACGGCCATCATCGCCGGTCAGGTTCTGGATCGCGAATACCAGGATGTAGAAACCAATGGCGGCGCCGGCCAGGCCATAGGCGAACTTGCGCGGGATCGACGGGTTCCAGCCGCCCTTGTCGAGCTTGATCCACAGCGAAGCAAACAGCGGCGCCAGGGTGATGATGAAGATCGGGTTGACCGACTGGAACACCTCGAAGGTCGGGGTCCAGCCAAAGATCGACACATCCGGCATGCGCACGAAATCCTGCGCCAGGAAGTTGAGCGAGGATCCGGCTTGTTCAAACAGCGACCAGAACAGGATATTGGCCGCAAACAGGATCATCATCGCGATGTAGCGGTGCAACTGCACCCGATTGCTGCGCAGGCCGCTGTAGATGAAGTAGCCCACCAGCCCCAGCATCATCACGATCAGCAGAACCCCGAGCAGGTCGGATTTGCTGAGCAGGAAGTACACCGGCACCACCAGCACCGCGCTGCCGACCAGAACCTGCACGATCGGCTTGAAGCCCTTCTTGTTGGCATCCGGCTTGCCGACGTGGCCCAGCCAGGCTTTGAGGACCTGGAACATCACCAGGCCCAGCAACATGCCCATGCCCGCGGCGAAAAAGCCCCAGCGGTAACCGAACTTCTGCCCGATCAGGGAAGCGCAGATCACCGGCGCGATCAGAGCCCCGGCATTGATGCCCATATAGAAGATGGTAAAGCCCGAATCCCGGCGCACATCACCAGGGGCGTAGAGCTTGCCGACCATGGTGGAAATGTTCGGCTTGAACAGACCGTTGCCGACCACGATCACGGCCAGACCGATCAGGAAGGAGGTCAGATCCGGCCCCATCAGCAGGAACATGCCGGTGGCCATCAACACCCCGCCCAGCATGATCGAGCGCTGGTAGCCCAACAATCGGTCGGCCACCCAGCCACCCAGGATGCCGGTCATGTACACCATCGAGGTGTAACCGCCGTAGGTCAGCGAGGCCTGTTCGCGTGCGGCATCGCCCGACAGGTGGGCAAAGAAGGCCGAGGCCACATGCACCGCCAGCATGGCGCGCATGCCGTAGTACATGAAGCGTTCCCAGAACTCGGTTGCAAACAGATTCCACAGGGCACGTGGATGACCAAGGAATTCACCGGCTGGCGGTGGCACAAAGCCGTCTGCCGCGGCCTGAAGGTTGGGGTCTTTCTGGTTCATGGAGTATCCCGATACGACACGGTCCGGATGCAACCCGTGCGGGTTGCGCGAAATGCCGCTTCGTCAAGCTCCCCACGAAGCAGCGCCGGGGTGCAAGCCTGATGCACCGCGAATGTCCAGTCAAACCCCTGCCCGGATCGGTTTGATCCGGGCAAGGGCATGGGCTCAATTCACCCCGTGCATGAGTTTCTGGATCAAGGGCGCGATCAGGAACAGGAATACGCCCGCGCCAACCAGCGACCAGAAGCCGAAGGTGTAGCCAGACAGGGCCGAGGCCACCGTCATGCCTGTTTCCCCGCTGACCCCGGCCGCAAAGATGCCGGCCAGGTTGTTGCCGATCGCCGTCGACAGGAACCAGCCGCCCATGGCCAGGCCCACGACCTTGACCGGAGCCAGCTTGGTGGTCATCGACAGGCCGATCGGCGACAGGCACAGCTCGCCCACGGTCTGGATCACGTAGACCATGAACAAGGTCCAGAACGGCACCTTGCCGGCCTCGTCCACCAACGAGGACAAGGTGTACATCAGCAACATGAAAGCCAGGCCATTGAAGATCAGGCCCAGGCCGAACTTGCGCGGGATCGACGGATTGCGCGAACCCAGGCGGGTCCACAACCAGACGAACACCGGACCCAGGGCCAGGATGGCGATGGAATTGACCGACTGGAACCAGCCAACCGGGAAGATCCAGCCGCCCAGCTCACGGTCGACAATGTTCTGGGCCAGGAAGTTGAAGGAACTGCCGGCCTGTTCGAAGAACATGAAGAACAGGACGTTGAAGGCAAAGATCACCAGCATCGCAAGCGAACGATCGCGCGCCACCTTGCCCTCGCGGATACCCTCGGCCAGGATCGATATGCACAGCAACACGAACAAGGCACCCAGGATCCAGCCCAGGATGCCGGCATCGATGGTCAGCAGCATGTAGGCGATCGGAATTGCCACCAGGGTACCGACGAACACCGCCACCACTCGGCCCATGCCCTCGCCTCCCGGGGGCGGCGCGCCGATGCCCTGCAGGTGGCGCTTGCCGATGAAGAACCACACCAGGCTGATCAACATGCCCACCCCGGCGGCCATGAACACGACCTTGTAGGCCGGCATGGCTTCGGTGCCAAAAACCCGATCCGCCAGGAAGCCGGTCAGGATCGGGGCAATGAAGGCACCGGCGTTGATACCCATGTAGAAGATGGTGAAGCCGGCATCGCGGCGCGAATCGTTCAAGTCATACAACTGCCCGACCATGGTCGAGATGTTCGGCTTGAACAGGCCGTTGCCGGCGATCACCGTAGCCAGACCGATGCGGAAGATCTGCTCGTTCGGGATCGCAATCAGGAACAGACCCAGCGCCATCACCCCTGCTCCGAGCAGGATCGAACGCTGGTAACCGATGACCCGATCGGCCACGAAACCGCCAAACAGTGCTGCCGCGTAGACCAGCGCCAAGTAGGCACCATACAGCCGGTTGGCCGGCGCCTCGCCACTGCCTTCGCCGCCAAAGAACTGCGACACGATATACAGCACCAGAGCCCAGCGGATGCCGTAGAAGGCAAAGCGCTCCCAGAACTCGGTCATGAACAACATCCACAACGGGCGCGGATGGCCGAGCACTTGCTTGAATGGCGGGATCGCGCCCGTCGTCGCGGTGGCAGTACCACTCATGAGTTGAATCTCCCTCGTGTTGTTATCGGTATCGTGGACCGTGCCTGCGTGCGCGCGCACGGTGGCAACCCGTCGAGCATATCCACTGCAGCGATGGCGTCAAACTGCGGCGGCATCCGGCCCCAATTGCAGCCATCCGGCCAGGACCTTGCGGGCCTCGTCGACGCCCAGACTGGCGGTCGCCGAAAACAACTGCACCGAGCTGGCATCGCCCAGGGTCTTGCGCACTTCCTGCAAAGCGCGCATCTGTTGTCCGCGCGGCAGCTTGTCGGCCTTGGTCAGCAGGCAATGGCAAGGCAGTTCGCGCGTTACCGCCCAATCCAGCATCTGCTGATCGAACTCGCGCAAGGGATGGCGGATATCCATCACCACCAGCAAGCCACGCAGGGATTGGCGGGTACGGAAAAACTCGTTCAGCACGGCCTGCCAATGGTCACGCAGGGAGTGCGCCACTTTGGCATAGCCGTAACCCGGTAAATCAACAAGATAGCGATCCTGGGCCACTTCGAAATACACCAGTTGCTGGGTCCGCCCCGGCGTTTTGCTGGTACGCGCCAGGCCGGATTGATCGGTAATGGCATTGATGGCGCTGGATTTGCCGGCATTGGAGCGCCCGGCAATGGCCACTTCCAGGCCGGTATCGGGCGGTAACTGGCGCAGTTCGTGCACGCTTTTGAGGTAGCTGGCACGGCGCAACGGATGGTTTTGCGTCATTGTCTTGGCCTTCTGGTTTGACCGGTTTCAGGCCGGCTGGAATAATTCACCTGTTCCTGTTGCTTCGGCAAGCAGTCCCGTCTCCGGATCCGGACCGTGCCTATCGCCGAATGCGCAGCCTGAAATGTTTTTCTTGCGGAGCACAAACATGGATTTGCGTCGCTATTGTGGCACGGTCATCGCATTGGGCATGGGCTTGGGTCTGTGTTCTGGTGCCATCGCCCAGGACGAACCCGCCGCCGCCCAGGTCATGGCCGCGCCGGTTGCCGAAGTGGCTCCGGTCTCGGATCTGGCCGATGCCAACACCCCTACCCAGCCCGGCGATGCCAAGGCTGGTGAAAGCAAGGCCATGGTGTGTGCTGCCTGTCACGGCAGCGATGGCAACTCGCCGGTGCCGATGTATCCCAAGCTGGCCGGCCAGAACGAAGCCTATACCGCGCGTCAGCTGGCCCTGTTCAAGGATGGCAGCCGCGTCGATCCGATCATGGTCGGTTTTGCCAGCGTGCTCTCGCCCCAGGACATGCGCGATCTGGGCGCTTTTTTTGCCGAACACGAAGTCAAGGCCGGTATCGCCGATGACAGTGAAATCACCAGCGGTCCCTACGCCGGGCTGAAGTTTTTCGAGGTCGGGCAAAAGCTGTATCGCGGTGGCGACGCTGATCGCGGCATCCCCGCCTGCATGGCTTGCCACGGCCCGACCGGGCGCGGCAACCCGGGCACGGCCTATCCGGCCATCGGTGGTCAGCATGCCACCTACACCGTGGCCCACCTGCAAGGTTTCCGCTCCGGCACTGCCTGGGGTCGCGACGATGACTTGAACACGATCATGGTGGATGTGGCCAAGCAGTTGACCGACGAGGAAATCCAGGCTTTGGCCAGCTATATCGAAGGTCTGCACCCAGCCAATGACGTGGCGAGCGCACAATGAGACTTATGCACCAGCTGCGCCCCGGCGCGATCGGGCTGATCGCAGCCTTGGCACTGGCGGCCTGCGGCGGAGAATCCGCGCCCACGACCACGCCTGCGTCTGCGCCGACACCGGCACCGGTACAGTCCACTCCTGAACCTGCGCCAGCACCGACGACATCCACCGATAGTGATGCCGGCGCAAGCGACGAAACCGATGCGGCTGCGGTCGTCGAGGCCGCTGCTGCTGCAACCGATGATGCTGCGGCCACGGCAGAGCCGGAAGCAAGCACCACTGTCAGCGAAACTCCCAAAGTGGAGTCAACAACGCCAGCTGCCATGCCGGAAGGTCCGGAACCGCGCATTGGCGTTGATTACGTCGTGATCGATTCGCCCCTGACCATGACCAATGTTCCTGGCAAGGTCGAGATCGCCGAGGTGTTTTCCTATACCTGCATCCACTGTGCCCGTCTGGATCCCCTGATTCCGGGCTGGCGCGCCACCTTGCCCGACACCGTCAATTTCATCCAGGTGCCGATGGCCCACGGCGCTTTCGAGCCTGTCGCCCGGGGCTTTTACGCCGCCCAGGCCATGGGTGTGCTCGAACAGACCCATCGCGCCGTGTTCAAGGCGGTGGCCGAAGACCACAAACTGGGATCGGGCAAGATTGATGAGGTGGCTCGCATCTATGCCGATCTGGGCATCGACGCCCAGACCCTGAAAGCCACGGCCAGTTCGTTTGCCGTCAACACCCAGATCAGCCGCAATCAACGCACCGTGGCCCGCTGGGGTATCGAAGGCACACCCACTCTGGTGGTGGCCGGCAAGTACCGCGTCAGCGCCACGGCCGATCGTGGTCACAACGGCATGCTCGAATCTGCCCGCTGGCTGGCCCTGCGTGAACTGGCCCAGCAACACGACGGCGACTAAGGCGTGTCCACGTCCGGCTACACGATCTACCACACGCCCACCTGCGGCACCTCGCGTCGGACCCTGGAGATCCTGCGCGAAGCCGGCATCGAGCCCACGATCGTGCTCTACCAGCAGGACCCGCCGGACCTGGCTACCTTGCGCGCTCTGCGTGATGGCCTGGGTCAACCGGCCCGGGCCCTGCTGCGGGAAAAAGAACCCCTGTGTGCCGAACTGGGACTGGATGATCCAAGTCTGGACGACGAGCACATCCTGGCGGCCATCGCCGCCCATCCCAAGCTGCTCAATCGCCCCGTAGTGGTGTCACCACGCGGGGTTCGTGTGTGCCGACCCGCCGAAGAAGTGCGGGCGCTGTTGCCCTGAAAGACCGCGTCAGTGCCCTGCTTTTCCGCGGGACGCGATACCAAGCCAAACCTATTCCACTGCGCCAGATCCCTCTCCGGGTTTGCTGCATGAGACTTGACTTGAGCAATGGCCATACCGTCTTGACGGATACGGCGATGCGGGCAAGGATGCCACGCACCGCCGCGTTCCGACGTCAGCCGGGTCGGTTGCTCAAGGACGCACGATCAGATCATTGTGAACCTGGGTCACGCCCTTGACCGAGCGTGCGATCTCGCCGGCGCGGGCCTTTTCATGAGTTGATTTGGCAAAACCTGACAACTGCACGACACCGGCGTCGATGGTCTTGACGTTGATATTGAGCGCCGAAGTTTCAGAATCCTGGGCGAGCTTGGCCTTCACCTCGGCGGTGATGGCCGAGCCGTCGATGTATTCGCCAACGGTTTCCTGCTTGCGCGCCACGGAACAACCCGTCGCCAGAACCAGCATCGGCCCGGACAGCGCAGCGATCAGCAACATGCGGGGAATGTTCATGGTATTTCTCCTTGCGTGGTTGGGATGGAATGCAGACTTGCGGCTCATGCCGGGGTCAGCCAGTCGGACAGCTCGTCGGCGTGTTCCTCCTCGTCGGCGAGGATCTCCTTGAGCATGCGCGTCGTGGTCGGATCCTTGTCGCCGATCACCTGGATCATCTGGCGATAAACCTCGACGGCAACCCGTTCGGCGATCAGATTCGCGCGGATCATTTGCTGCAGATCGGCGGAATCGTCGTACTCCGCATGCGCATGCTCGGCGAATCTGGAAGGATCGAGCAATGGCTCGCCACCCAGCTGGACGATGCGTTCGGCCAACCGGTCAGCGTGCGCCATTTCCTCGTTGGCGTGCACCAGAAACTCACTGGCGATGGCCGGTGAAGCCACGCCACGGGCAGTAAAAAAGTGTCGTCGGTAACGCAACACGCAAATCCACTCGGTGGCCAGGGCATCATTGAGCAATTTGCAGATGGCCTTGGCGTGCGGGGTGATGCTTGGGGTAAGCGCGCCCTCGTCCAGATGTTGGCGCGAGCGCCGGATCGCGGTTTCGTCGAGTGTCAGCGGCGATCTGGATGTGATTTTTTTGGTAGCCATGGCGAAAATTCCTTGTGTGCCCTCAAACCCGTGGCCGACGTCCGGTCAGCAGCGAGATGACGAACAGCACCAAAAACACGATAAACAGGACCTTGGCGATCCATGCCGCGGTGCCGGCAATGCCAAAGAAACCGAGGAAGCCGGCGATCAACGCGATGATGAAAAACACGACGGCGTAGTGAAGCATGATGTTCTCCTTGAAATTGAAGTGGAACCTGCCTGTATTGCCGCCGGATGGCTCCTCCGGATACCCGCATCGGGCACCGGAGGAAACCTCCGGATGTTTCAGAGCGAATCGATGAAGGAGTTGACTTCAGCCTTGGCTGCATCCTTGGCCATGCCATAGCGTTCCTGCAACTTGCCGGCCAGATAGTCCGCGTTGCCGTCGGCCACCTGCACATCGTCATTGGTGAGTTTGCCCCAGCGCGCCTTGAGCTTGCCGGTCAACTGTTTCCATTGCCCCTTGATGCGATCTTCGTTCATGTCATGTCTCCTTGTTGCGTGGGGCTGATGCGCCTGCACACAGCAGACGCGCCCCGTTGAGTGGGCGGGTGCCCGTCATGGGCACCCGCATCCAGGCCGCAAATCATTCAGCGACCACGAGGGCGGACACATCGACCCGGGTCACGCCCTTGATGGCACGTGCCACTGCGATGGCCTTCTGCTTGGCGATATTGTCGGGCACGGTACCGACCAGCGACACTGCACCATCAACGGTTTTCACCGTGATGTCGGTTGCCGACACA
>CAYRJS010000059.1:0-12248 GCA_964424535.1 uncultured Aquimonas sp. | reverse complement strand
GGCAAGTATCCGGAAACTGCGGCCATGGTCGCCAGCCTGTCCGATGACGACATCTGGCGTTTGAACCGGGGCGGACACGATCCGCACAAGGTCTATGCCGCCTACCACCAGGCCGTGCATGGCGCCCAGGGTCGACCCACGGTGATCCTGGCCAAGACCGTCAAGGGTTACGGCATGGGTTCGGCGGGCGAATCGCTCAACCCGACCCACCAGACCAAGAAGATGGACGACAACGCGGTCAAGGCTTTCCGCGACCGCTTCAATATCCCGATCAGTGACGAGCAACTGGCTGATGGCCAGGTGCCCTTCTACCGCCCGGACGAAAACTCGCCCGAGATCAAATACCTCAAGGCCCGACGCGCCGAGCTCAATGGCTACCTGCCCAGCCGCCGTCGCCGCTCCAGCCAGTCACTGGAAGTGCCGCCGCTGGAAAACTTCGCACGCCTGCTCAAGTCCACCGGTGAGCGCGAGAACAGTACCACCATGGCCTTCGTCCAGGCCCTGAACATCATCTTGCGTGACAAGCAGATCGGCCCGCGGGTGGTGCCGATCGTGGCCGACGAGGCCCGCACCTTTGGCATGGAGGGCCTGTTCCGCCAGATCGGCATCTATGCCTCGGCCGGACAGAAGTACAAGCCGGTCGATGCCGACCAGCTCATGTATTACCGCGAAGACCAGGCCGGTCAGGTGTTGCAGGAAGGCATCACCGAGGCCGGTGCCTTCGCCTCCTGGATCGCCTGCGCGACCAGTTATTCCAACAACGACCTGCCGCTGCTGCCGTTCTTCATCTACTACTCGATGTTCGGCCACCAGCGCGTGGGTGATCTGGCCTGGGCCGCGGCCGACATGTGCGCACGTGGCTTCCTCCTGGGCGGCACCTCCGGCCGCACGACCCTCAATGGCGAGGGCCTGCAGCATGCCGATGGCCATTCCCAGGTCTTTGCCGGGGTCATCCCCAACTGCCGGGCCTATGACCCGACTTTCGGCTACGAAGTGGTCACGATCCTGCAGCACGGCATGAAGGAAATGCTGACCGAGCAGCGCGATGAGCACTTCTACATCACCTTGCTCAACGAGAATTACCCGCACCCGGAAATGCCGGAAGGCTCAGCCGAGGGCATCATCCGCGGCATGTATTTGCTGCGGGATGCGGGCAAGAGCAAGGGCAAGGCGACGGCACCGCGTGTGCAACTGCTGGGCTCGGGCTCGATCCTGCGCGAAGTGATTGCGGCGGCGGACCTGCTGGACAAGGAATTCGGGGTCAAGGCCGATATCTGGAGCTGCCCCAGCTTTACCGAATTGCGTCGCGACGGTTTCGATGTCGAACGCTGGAACCGGATGAACCCGACCTCCAAGCAGCCGCGCGTGGCCTATGTCACCGAGCAGCTGGGTTCGCGTTCGGGCCCGGTCATCGCCGCCACCGATTATGTGCGTGCCTTTGCCGACCAGATCCGCGCCTTCGTGCCCGGTCATTACACCGTGCTGGGTACCGATGGTTTCGGGCGTTCGGATACCCGCGACAACCTGCGCCGCTTCTTCGAGGTCGATCGTTACCACGTCGCCCACGCCGCCATCGCCGCCCTGGCTCGCGAAGGGGTGTTGAAGAACGCGGATGTGTTGCGGGCCATCAAGGTGTTCGGCATCGAAGCTGATCGCCCCAACCCGCTGGATGTGTGAATCAATACAAGCTCAAGTCGGGAGTAGCGCTTCAACAGGCCTCGTGTCTGGTCATCTTGATGTGCCGCATACCCTCGAACGGGCGCGGCTGCGATCTGTGGTGTGTGCGATGGCGACGTGAAAGAGTTTGAGGGTCTTGGGATAAACGCCAGGACATGTCCGGGCATGTTTTAACCTGCCTTGCACACCAGGTGTGCGAGGATTGAAAATCCTACGTCGTTTCACTGCAAGGAGGGATCCCATGAACCTTTCCGTTCGCCATCTTGTAACCGCGCTGGCCATCGCTTGCGCTGCCTCCGCGTGTTCACAGCCTGCCGAGCCACCTGCTCCGGTAGCACCGACGGAGCCATCCGCGCCGGTTGCACCGCCGCCTGCCGTGCCGGAAACGCCGCAGGCAGTCACGGCAACGGCGACGTTGGCCGCCACCGAAGGCAACACCGCCGCTGGCACGCTGACGCTGATCGCCGCGTCGGACGGGGTGCATATCACCGGCACCATCACCGGCGTGGCCGCTGCTGGCAGCCACGGTTTCCATATCCACGAAACCGGTGATTGCAGTGCCCCGGATGCCACCAGTGCCGGTCCGCACTTCAACCCTCACGGCCATGCCCATGGTCATCCGGGTGAAGGCGAGCACCATGTCGGCGACATGCTGAACCTGACCGCCGATGCTGACGGGGTGCTGCATGTGGATGCACTGGCACAGGCCGCGAGTCTGGGTGATGGTGGAGACGGGGATGTGCTGGGGCGTGCCATCATCCTGCATGCGGCTCCGGATGATTACCATTCCCAGCCAGCCGGTGATGCGGGTGCGCGCATTGCCTGCGGCGTGATCGAGCGCTGACGAACCGCTGGCAGGCGTGGCTGGTCGGGACGGTGGCGCCTTGAGCGAGGGCTGGCGGTGTACGCTGTGCCCTCTTTGGCACCCGTCCTTCGATCCGCGATGAATCGCCTGCCCGCCTCTCTGGTCGAACTGCTGCAGCGCCAGCGCGAGCGCCTGCATGAGGCGGCCAAAGGCGTGGATTTGCCGCGCCAGGGACCGACCGCAGAAGCCCTGGATCGGATCCTGATCGCCAGCGATTATGCCCTTGATGGCCTGTGTCGCCAGCCCGGATTGATCCACACGCTCGATGCCACCGAACCGGAATTGCGGCTGGCGCCGAATCAGGATGAGGCCTGGTCCGGACAGTTGCGGCGTTATCGCCATGCCGAATCCGTGCGCCTGATCCACCGTGACGTCAATGGCATCGATACCCTGGAACAGACCCTGGCCGGCACGTCAGCCCTGGCCGATCGCTGCATCGACACGGCGCTGGCGGCGGCCCATGCGAGCCTGGTCGAAAGCCATGGCGAGCCGCGCGACGGCACTGGGGCTGCTCAACGCCTGATCGTGTTCGGATTGGGGAAACTGGGTGGCCAGGAACTCAATTTCTCCTCCGATGTCGACCTGGTGTTTGCCTTCCCGGCCAATGGCGCCAGCGATGGCCGTCGCAGCCTGGATAACCCGACCTGGTTCCGGCGTCTGGGTCAGCGCCTGATCCAGATCCTGGATGAAGTCACGGCCGCAGGCATGGCCTATCGCGTCGATATGCGCCTGCGTCCGTTCGGTCAAGCCGGGCGGTTGGCACTGTCGCTGCCGGCCATGGAGCAGTACTTCCAGAGTGAAGGCCGGGACTGGGAACGCTACGCCTGGATCAAGGCGCGCCCGGTGGCCGGGGATCTGGAGGCCGGTACGCGTTTTCTGGATACCTTGCGCCCCTTTGTCTATCGACGTTACCTCGATTTTGGCGCGATTACCGGTCTGCGCGAGATGAAGGCCATGATCGAGGCCGAAGTGCAACGCCAGGACCGGGTTGCGGATCTGAAACTGGGTCACGGTGGCATTCGCGAAATCGAGTTCATCGTGCAATTGCAACAGTTGATCCGGGGCGGGCGTGAGCCGAACCTGCGCCAACGCAGCCTGTTGCCGGCCTTGGCGCGCCTGCGCGAACACGGCCATATTCCACCCGGGCGGGCCGATGCCCTGGCGCGGGCCTATGTCTTTTTGCGCCATCTGGAAAACCGGTTGCAGATGTTGCGCGAAGAGCAGACACACACCCTGTCCGAAGATCCGCTCGACCAGGCGCGCCTGGCCTGGGGTCTGGGTTTTGCCGATGCCGAAGCTCTGCAAGACAGCCTGGACCACCATCGTCAGCGGGTCAACGAGGAATTCGTGCGGGTATTCGAGGCTCGTGCCCGCCCGAGCGCAAACCAGGTGGATACCTCCACAACGCAGTTGACGGCCCTGTGGCGTACGCCCGATGCCCCCGACGTGGCAGAACGTCTGGAACAGGCGGGATTCGTCCCGGGAATCACCCTTGCGGAGCATCTGCGCACCCTGGCCCAGGCCGCGCAGCGGGCAGGGGTATCCAATCGCGCGCGGCAACGCCTGAATCGGGTTCTGCCGGCTTTGTTGGCCTTGGCCGCCGCCAGTGCCGCACCGGTCGAAACGGCTGAGCGAGGTCTGGTTCTGATGCAAACCATCCTGCGTCGATCCAGCTATCTGGCCTTGCTGGACGAGCGCCCGGCAGCCCTGACTCGCTTGGTCGATGTGCTCGCCAGCAGCCGCTGGATGGCCGAACGCCTGTGTTCGCACCCGTTGTTGCTCGATGAGTTGCTCGACGCGCGTGTCGATGCCCGACCACCGACTCGCGGTGAAGTGGACGAAGCCCTGGACTACGCCCTGGCCGGATTGCCGGATGATGATCTGGAGGCGCGTATCCATGCCCTCAACGAATTTCGCCAGGGCTTTGCCTTCCGGGTCGCCCGCGCCTTTCTGGTCGATGGTCAGCCGGCAGCGGAATGTACCCGGCAACTGGCCATCGTGGCTGAAGCCGTGGTGGGCGCGATCCTGCCCATGGCCCAGGCCGAGGTGGCCCGTCGTCATGGCGTGTTGCCGGGCCGTGGCCTGGCCGTGATTGCCTACGGCAGTTTTGGTGGCAAGGAACTGGGTCTGGGCTCGGATCTGGATCTGGTGTTCCTGCACGATGGCGGTGATGCCGGCCAGTACAGCGATGGTGCACAGCCGCTGGATGCCGTGCGTTATCACACCCGTGTGGTGCAAAAGGTCATTGCCCTGTTGGCCGTGCCGACGCCAGCCGGAAGCCTGTACGAGGCTGACCTGCGCTTGCGCCCGGATGGTGGCAAGGGACCGCTGGTTTCCAGCCTGGATGCTTTTGCCGCCTACCAGCACGAGCGGGCCTGGATCTGGGAACAACAGGCTCTGGTCCGGGCCCGGGCCGTGGCTGGCGAAGCCGATATCGCCACCGCCTTTGCGCGGGTACGGGCCCAGGTGCTGGGTCTGCGGCGCGAGGCAGACGATGTGATCGGGGCCGTGGTCGAGATGCGCCAACGCATGCGCGCCGAGCTGGATCGCTCCGGCGCCGGACGCCTGGACCTGAAACAAGGTGAGGGCGGCCTGGTGGATCTGGAGTTCCTGGTTCAGGCCGGTGTTCTGCTGCACGCCTGGCAACACCCGGAAATCCTCACCCACGCCCGTACCCCGGAATTGATCGATGCCCTGGCTGGCTGCGGCTTTTTCGCTGCCGACATGGCCGGTCGCCTGCAGGCTGCCCACGCCCTGATTTGCACGCGCCTGCTGGCCTGCACCTTGAATGCACAAATGCGCGTGGTCGAGATCGACGAGGCTCTGGATGCGGCCCGTCAATCCATCACCGCGGCCTGGCGGGCCTGCATGACCACCATGGAGGGATCGCACACATGACCGGGGTGAGCCCGCAGCCACTGCAACGTGCCCTGGTGTTGGGCGCCAGTGGCCAGATCGGCCACTTCCTGTTGCCGGAACTGCTGACACACGGGATCGAGGTGGAAGCTGTGTCGCGGCAGGCGCAGGTCACTTCATCTGCGGTGACCTGGAGCCGTTTCGATCTGTACTTGCATGGGGATGCGGCACAACGTCCGGACGTGGTGTTCAGTGCCGGTCCCCTCGATGGCCTGTTGGCCTGGCTGGCTCGCACCCGGCATCGACCCGATCGGATCGTGGCCTTCAGTTCCACCAGCGCCATGACCAAAAGCGATTCGCCCGATCCGGCCGAACGTGAATTGGCGCAACGCCTGATCCAGGCCGAACAGGCCTTGGTCAATCATTGCCAGGCCCGCCGCATCGGCTGGACCTTGCTGCGACCGACCTTGATCTATGGCTGTGGCCTGGATGCCAACCTCAGCCGCATTGCCGCCTTGGCCCGACGCTTTCCTGTGGTGCCCTTGCCGACCAGTGCCACGGGCCTGCGTCAACCGGTTCATGCCCAGGATTTGGCGCGTTGCGCGTGGCTGGCTGCGAATTCGACCGTGGCTCTGGCTCGTCACTATGATTTGCCTGGAGGCGAAACCATCGGGTATACGGAAATGGTGCGCCGCACCGTTGCCTGTGTTCGACCCCGTGCCTGGGTCGTGCGCTTGCCGTCGTGGCCATTTCGCCTGTTCGCCAGGATCGTTCGACGTTTCGATCTGGTGCCGGGTTTTGGTCCGGCAATGCTCGACAGAATGCAGGAAGACCTGGTTTTTTCGGCGGCCCGGGCGGAAGTCGATCTGGGCTGGCATCGGCGTAGATTTCAACCAGTCCCCGAGGATTTCCCGCAGGGCTGATGCGCATAGTTTTGTTGCGATGCAGCAAAAATAATTGCACAAACCATACGTCACAGCATTGCCATCTGCTGAATCGGCTACCTATGATAGGCCCACGTTGCGCTCATACCGGTTGCCGAAGGAAGAACAAACATGCGATCCAGGATCACCCTGACCTTGGCGCTGTCCACGCTGCTGCTTGCGGCCTGTGGTGGCTCCAGCAATAGTGACCGTGCCGTACCCACGGCACCGTCCAACAACAACAGCGGCTCGCCGGTCACGGGGGTGCTCACGGCACGCTTTGACCCCAGCAACGGCGTGGTCCCGCTACCCAACAACCTGCTGTTG
The DNA here is from genome assembly GCA_964424535.1 of uncultured Aquimonas sp. Taxonomy (GTDB): domain Bacteria; phylum Pseudomonadota; class Gammaproteobacteria; order Xanthomonadales; family Xanthomonadaceae; genus Denitratimonas. Next base: position 5,600 of record CAYRJS010000059.1, on the reverse strand, counting down.
TCCGGCACCACCGACCTGACCCTGAATCCGCCGGTAGCCGATCCAAACAACTACGGTGATCCCAGCGCTGCCATCAGCACCCTGGATGGCTGGAGCACGGTTGGACCGATGTCGGCCAGCTTCAATGCTGCGCCCGATGCCAGTTCGATCGTGCCGGGCCAGTCGATCCGCATTTTCGAGGTGTCCCTGACCGGACCGGGTGGCGGCGTTACCGGCATCACTCGCGAACTGGCGGGCGGTACGGAATTCGTCGCGGCCCTGGCCCCGAGCGATGCGACCGGCAAGACTCTGGCGATCATCCCGACCCAACCCCTGCAGCAGCTCACCTCCTATCTGGTAGTGCTGACCGATGGCATCCGCGATGCCCGGGGCAACGACGCGACGCCTGACCAGACCTACTTCCTGGCCAAGCGAACCTCGCCGCTATGTGTCAACGGGCAAAGCACCGATTCCTTGCTGCCATCTGCCACCGCCTGCGCTCTGGAGCCGCTGCGGCAACTGACCAACTCGCACCTGGCCGCTGCAGGCCAGGCCGGCATCGCCGCCGACAAGGTGGTGCTGAGCTGGGCCTTCACCACCCAGAGCATCACTCCGGTAATGCAGGCCGTGCGTTCGGTCACCCAGCCGGGCCCGATGATGCTGGTCAACAGCGGCATGAATATCGGCGCTGCCGGATTGCCGCCGATTGCCGACATCCATATCGGCACACTGACGGTTCCCTATTATCTGAGTGCTCCCAGCGCAGCCAATCCGACGGCGCCGCTGACAGGATTCTGGAAGGCCGCTCCCGGAGCCTACGTGCCACCGTTTGATGCCGCCGGCCTGAGTCCGCTGTCGACCAATATCACCTTCGCCAACCCGTTCCCGGTCAAGACCAGTGACGTCACCATTCCGGTGCTGGCAACCATCCCCAATGCCGCTTCGGGCCGGGTCAAACCGGCAACCGGCTGGCCGGTGGTGATCTTCCAGCACGGCATCACCGGCAATCGCACCCACGCCCTGGCCGTCTCGGCCACGCTGGCAGCCCAGGGTTTTGCGGTGATCGCCATCGACCTGCCGCTGCATGGCCTGCCGGCGGACAGCCCGTTTGCGATCGGCAACACGCCGTTCGCGGCTACGGCTTCCGAGCGCACTTTCGATGTGGACTATGTCCAGAACGATCCTGATTCCCTCGAAACCGGGCCGGATGGCATTCCCGATGCGTCCGGCACCCACTTCATCAATCTCAGTTCGCTGTTGACCTCGCGCGACAACCTGCGCCAGGCCGTGGCCGACCTGTTCGTGCTGACCGCTTCGATTCCGTGGACCGACATCGACGGCAACGGCACGGGTGATTTCGATTCGTCCAATATCCAGTTCGTCGGCCTGTCCCTGGGCGCCATTGTCGGCACCCCGTTCCTGGCTCTGGAGCCGAACGTCAACGTCGGCCTGCTGTCGGCGCCTGGTGGTGGCGTGGCCCGCTTGCTGGATGGCTCGGTGGCTTTCGGTCAACGCATTCGTGACGGCCTGGAGGCTGCAGGCGTGGAGGCCGGTACGCCGACCTATGACAGCTTCATGGGCGCGGCCCAGCAAGTCATCGATTCCATCGACCCGATCAACTATGGCTACGCCTCGGCCCAGAACGCGATTCTGCTGCACGAAGTGGTGGGTGGCGGTGACAACCTGCCTGACCAGGTCGTACCCAACAGTGTTGCCGGCGCGCCGTTGTCGGGCACCGAGCCGTTGATCCGGGCTCTGGGTCTGCCCACGCTTACCGAAACCACCCAGGCCGCCAACGGTATCCGTGGCGTGGTGCGCTTCACCGCCGGTGAGCACGCCTCGATCATCAGTCCCACGGCCCCGGCCGTCACCGCCGAAATGCAGGGCCAGATGGCCAGTCTGCTGGCATCAGGTGGCGCGGCCGTGTTGATCCAAGACACTTCCGTCATTCGTGCGCAGTAAGCCAGGAGCTCTCCCATGATCCCTATGCACAAGACCTCCCGCGCACCGCTGGCGCTGGCCATTGCCGGTGTCATCGCAATGGCGTGCCAGCCGGCCGCGGCCTTTGATTTCAGCCGCGGTGAATTGAGTGGATCGCTCGATACCACGGTTTCCTTCGGTGCCTCATGGCGTGCGCAGGACCAGGCCGATGACCTGATCGCCAAGGCCCACTTCAACCCGTACATCGTGCAGGACATCGCTGACGAAACCAACGCGGGTGATTACATAACAGCCCAGCAATTGCAGCTGGCCGCCCGTGGCCGTTTCTCGGCCAACCGCGATGATGGCAACCTCAAATACGACAAGGGCAATTTGATCTCGAATGCCTTCAAGGTCACCTCCGAGCTCTCGCTCAATTACCGCGATTCGGGGGCCTTTGCCCGGGCCACGTATTTCTATGACTTCGAGAATGCCGACCGCAGCGATCTGACCCGCGAAGCCAAGGACCTGGTCGGCGAGCGCTTCCGCCTGCTCGATGCCTTCGTCTTCCACAACTTCACCTACGGCGAATCCGGCACCGGCACCGTGCGCCTGGGTCGTCAGGTCGTCAGTTGGGGCGAAAGCACCTTCATCCAGAACGGCATCAACGTCATCAACCCCTTCGATCTGTCGGCCCTGCGTGTGGCCGGTGCCGAGCTGAAGGAAGCCTACCTGCCGATCGATTCGCTCTGGGCCTCGTTCTCATTGACCGACAAACTCTCGCTCGAAGCGGTGTACATGTTCGAGTTCGAGGAAGTGGAGATCGATGCCGCCGGCACCTACTTCAGCGCCAACGACTTTGCCGCACCCGGCGGTGAATACGTGATGCTGAACTTTGGTACCGTGCCGCAGCCGGTCAACAACCCGGCCCTGTATCGCGATGTTTGCTACAGCGGCGCCGCCGGCTATGGTTTGAGTGATACCGGCCTGCCGCCGGCCTTGGTGGCTGCCGGTTGCTCTGCTGCCTTCCCGCGCAGCGCCAACAAGAATGCCAAGGATTCGGGCCAGTTCGGTGCTGCCCTGCGTTACTACGCGGACTTCATGAACGGGGTGGAATTCGGCCTGTACTACCTCAAGTACCACAGCCGCGTACCTCTGGTTTCGGGTATCTCGGTGGTCAGTACCTCGCCCAATTCGGGTAGCTATTTCCTCGAGTATCCAGAAGACATCGACCTGTACGGCCTGTCCTGGAGTACCTCGCTGCCTGGTGGTATCGCCTTCCAGGGTGAGTTCAGCTACCGCCCCAACATGCCCTTGCAGGTCGACGACGTGGAACTGCTGTTCGCCGGCTTGACCCCGCTCAATGTGGTCATTCCGCAACCGGGCCTGCGTTTCAGCAGCCAGTTGGGTGAATATGGTCCGGGTGAGTACATCCGTGGCTGGGAACGCCACAAGGTCAGCCAGCTCCAATCCACCTTCACCAAGATGGTCGGCCCGAACAACTTCCTGGGCGCCGACCAGGTGGCCTTGGTGGGCGAGATCGGCGGCACCTACATTCGCGACCTGCCCGATCCGTCGGTGCTGCGTTATGAGGGTGAAGGCACCGATACCGCTGGCGGCTACGCCATCGATTCGGGCTACCTGCGCAACCCGGTAACCTTGAACAGCGGCTTTGCCACCAAGTTCAGTTGGGGCTATCGCTTGGCAGCCAAGGCCGATTACTCCAACGTCTTCGGTTCATCGATGAACCTGTCCCCGCGCGTCGCCTTCAACCACGACGTCAACGGCACCACCCCAGGGCCGGGCGGCAACTTCCTGGAAGGGCGCAAGTCTGGAACCCTCGGGCTTGAAGCCGTTTTCATGAATAGCTGGTCGTTCGACCTGAGCTACACCATCTTTACCGGCGGCAAGCCGCACAACCAGATCCACGACCGTGATTTCTACTCGGCCGTGATCAAGTATTCGTTCTGATTGCAGTCCAAGGAGCTACACATGAGCAATTCCCGTATCAAGGCCGCCTTGGCTGCAGGCATCGGCGCAGCCTTTCTGACCGGTTCGGTCTTTGCTGCCGTCACTGCCGAGCAGGCCGCCCGTCTGGGCAAGGACCTGACCGCCATGGGCGCCATCCAGGCCGGCAACGCCGAGGGCACCATCCCGGCCTGGGAAGGTGGCATCACCACTCCGCCGGCGGGCTACAAGGCTGGCCAGTTCCACCCCGACCCGTTTGCCTCGGATCGCCCGGTATTTTCCATCACCCCGGACAACTACCGTGAACATGCCGACAAGCTGACCGTTGGCCAGCAAGGCATGTTCGCCAAGTATCCGACGTTCCGCATGGACGTCTATCCGACCCGACGTTCGGCTGCCTATCCCGAGCGCACTTACGAATACACCATTCGCAATGCCACCACGGCCAAGCTCACTGAAGACGAGAATGGCGTGCTTGATGCCGCCGAGGGCATCCCGTTCCCGATTCCGCAAAGTGGCGCCGAGGTGATCTGGAACCACAAGCTCAAGTACAAGGGCGTCAGTGCCGCCCGCTGGACCAACCTGGCTCCGGTCACGGCCAATGGTCGCTACAACCTGGTCAAGATCCGCGAAGAGTTCATGGGTCTGTACTACAAGCCCGGCAACACCATCGCGGACATCAACAACGTGCTGCTGTACTTCTACCAGTCGGTGGAAGCCCCGGCCCGTCTGGCTGGCCAGGTACTGCTGGTGCACGAAACCCTGAACCAGGATGTACAGCCGCGCAAGGCCTGGGTCTACAACCCCGGTCAGCGTCGCGTGCGTCTGGCCCCGAACGTGGCCTATGACAACCCCGGCACCGCCGCCGACGGCCTGCGGACCTCGGACATGACCGACATGTTCAACGGGTCGCTGGATCGCTACGACTTCAAGCTGGTCGGACGCCAGGAAATGTACGTGCCGTACAACTCCTACAAGGCCGACAGCGGCGATTCGCAGGTCTCGGACATGATCAAGCCCGGACATATCGATCCGGACTACCTGCGTTATGAGCTGCACCGGGTCTGGGTCGTCGATGCCACCCTCAAGCCGGGCAAGCGCCATATCAACCCGCGTCGCACCTTCTACGTCGACGAGGACAGCTGGCAGATCCTGATCATCGACCATTACAACGCCCAGGGCGAGATCTGGCGTTACACCGAAGCACCCTCGATCAACTACTACGAGGTGCCGGTGTTCTGGACCACGATGGAAAACACCCACGACCTGCAGTCCGGGCGTTATCTGGCCACCGGGGTCGACAACCAGGACACCCCGCCGGACTTTGGCTTCCAGTCCTCGCTGGAAAACTTCACTCCGCAGGCCTTGCGCACACGCGGCGTACGTTGAGCCAACGGAAGTTCCGGTGGTACCGTCAGCCGCGTCCGCAAGGCGCGGCTGACCTTGTTTCAGGCCCCCGGTCCGGGGCATGATCGTGATCGTGTATCGTGTGGGTGACCAAGGCGGACCTTGTTGACGACAGGGCCGGAACCAGATTTATCGAACGCTTTTATCGAACGCTGCAGCAAGGGGAGGAACACCATGCAGAGCAATCGCCTGACCACGGGCCTGATGGCCGCGTTGTTGGCCGTGGTCGTCGCGCCGGTGACGGCACAATCGACCGCTACGGCAACGCCGCCTCTAACCAGCGAAATGATGCCATTGGTCACCAGTCGATCCTTGATCCTGGACCT
>CAYRJS010000058.1:0-12486 GCA_964424535.1 uncultured Aquimonas sp. | reverse complement strand
GGCGTAAGCCAGCAGATTTACAGTCTGCCCCCGTTGGCCGCTTGGGTATCCCTCCAGAAAACTTGTGTTGCTCCTCAAAATCCGTGTTGCCGCTTGACCATCAGCGCCGCTTGCGCACCATTCCGGCATTCGCTGTCTTCGCCGATTTGGCTCCAACAAGGCTTTTTTGGACACCGTGATCGACCAATTGGTGTCGGATCCGATGTCCTTTGAAACGAGCCGCGCATTGTCCAACGGGAAGCAGGATATGTCAACGGCCAAGGCGTGATTTGTTCGACAATCGTGCTTCGTGGCTTATCGGTGTGACCAATCCACGTCATACATTGAAGCGGAAATGCAGCACATCACCTTCCTGAACCTTGTATTCCTTGCCCTCCAGGCGCAAGCGACCGGCCTCGCGGGCGCCCGCTTCACCCTTGTACTTTAGGAAATCCTCATAGGCGATGGTTTCGGCGCGGATGAAGCCTTTCTCGAAATCCGTATGGATGACGGCGGCAGCCTGTGGTGCGGTGGCGCCCTTGCGTACGGTCCAGGCGCGCACTTCCTTGACTCCGGCGGTGAAGTAGGTTTGCAGGCCCAGCAACTTGAAGGCGGCGCGGATGACCCGGTCAAGCCCTGGCTCTTCCAGACCCATATCGGCCAGAAACACATCCCGATCAGCGTTATCGAGCTGGGTGAGTTCTTCCTCGATCGCGGCGCACACCGGCACCACCTCGGCTCCTTCCGCAGCGGCATGGGTACGCACGGCATCCAGATGCGGGTTGTCGGTGAAACCATCCTCACGCACGTTGGCGATATACATCACCGGCTTGATGGTCAGCAGGAACAATTCGCGCAGCAGCAGCCGATCCTCATCGCTCAATTCCATCGCCCGCACCGGCCGGCCTTCGTCCAGTTGCGCCCGCACCCGGGCCAACAGATCACGACGCAGGATGGCGTCCTTGTCACCAGCCTTGGCCGCTCGCTCGTAGCGGTTATGCGCTTTTTCCACCGTTTCCAGATCTGCCAGGGCCAGTTCGGTGTCGATGGTCGCGATGTCAGCCAAAGGATCGACCTTGCCGGCCACGTGCACGATGTCGTTGTGCTCGAAGCAGCGCACGACGTGGGCAATGGCATCGGTTTCACGGATATTGGCCAGGAACTTGTTGCCCAGGCCTTCGCCCTTGCTGGCGCCCGCCACCAGACCGGCGATATCGACAAACTCGATCGCCGTGGGGATGGTCTTTTGCGGCTTGACGATCTCGGCCAGCGCATCCAGACGCGGATCCGGCACCGGCACCACGCCGATATTCGGATCGATGGTGCAGAACGGGAAGTTCGCCGCCGCGATGCCGGCGCGGGTCAACGCATTGAATAGCGTGGACTTGCCCACATTGGGAAGGCCCACGATGCCACATTTGATGCCCATGATTGGACCCGTGATTAGTGATTCGTGATTGGTGATTCGGAGCAGCAGGCCGTCGCTTTTGCGAATCACCAATCACCAATCACAAATTACGGCTTATTCGTATGCAAGCGCTTCATGGCCTCACTGAAATCACCCTGCAAAGCCAATGGCAACACCGTCAACGCCTCTTCGACGGCACCCTCGATAGCAGCATCGTCATCCCGGCCCGGTCGACCCAGAACCCAGGGCGTGACCAGATCCTTGTGGCCCGGATGGCCGATACCCAGGCGCAAGCGGTGGAAACGTCCGTGGCCCAGATGGGCGAAAATGTCGCGCAGGCCGTTTTGGCCGCCATGACCACCATCGAACTTGAGCCGGGCCACACCGGCCGGCAGATCCAGGTCGTCATGCGCCACCAGCATCTGTTCCGGTTCGATCTTGAAGTAACGCAGGGCCGCCACGACTGCCAGGCCACTGCGATTCATGAAGGTGTCGGGTTTCAATACCCAGACCGGTTCGGTGCCCAGACTCAGCTTGCAGGCTTCGCCATGCAATTTGGCCTCGGTGGCAAAACGTGCCGATTGCTTCGCGACCAGGGTATCGACGAAGCGGAACCCGGCGTTGTGCCGGGTCCGCTCATATCGACTGCCGGGATTGCCCAGGCCAACGATCAAACGCAATGCATTCATCGCATGATGCCGAGCACCATCCCAGCTTCATCAAAACTGAGACGGTGGCCGGCTTGTATCACTTGTCTTCGGCCGGCTTGGCCTTGGTTGCGGGTACTTCCGCGGGCGTTTCTTCAGTCGTTTCCGGCTCGACCTCGGCCGCCATCTTGCGTGCCAGGACCACGGCCACGTCATAGTCGGCGCCCAGCTTGAGGGCCGGAATTTCCACGCCTTCAGGTAGAACCAGCGAAGACAGGTGACGCACCTCGCCTTCCTTCAAGGTCGCCAGATCGACTTCGATATTGGCGGGGAGGTTGCCTGGCAAGCACTCGACCTCGACTTCGTTCAGCTCGTGCATGATGACCACGTTGGCGGTCTTGCCAGCCGGCGAATTTTCGCCGTTGACGAAACGCAGCGGCACCGAGACACGGATGCTCTCATTGGCCATCACACGCTGGAAATCCAGGTGCAGGATACGGGCCTTGGCCGGATGACGCTGCATGTCGCGCAACAGCACCTGCTGCACGTTGCCACCCAGGTTCAGATCCAGAATGGAGGAGTAGAACCATTCGTTTTGCTGGGCCAGCCAGACATCTTCGTGGACAAGCTGGATGCTTACCGGATCCAAACCGCCACCGTAGACGATGGCCGGAACCTTGTCGGCATGGCGCAGGCGGCGGCTCGCACCCTTCCCTGCATCCTGTCGACGTTCGACCTTGATTTCATGTGCCATGGTATTGCTTCCTGTTGCTATGGTTGATCCGCCTCGCGGCGGGAAAACACTCATCCGCGACCAGATGAGTGGGGGTAAAACCGTGATTGGTAATTCGGGATTCGGGATTCGATAAAAAGCCCAGACGCGAGGCCGTTTCCGTCAATCATCCACTCCCGTAGATCAATCGATATACAAGGAACTGACCGATTCGCCAAAGGCGATACGGCGTATGGTTTCAGCCAGCATTTCCGCGACGCTGAGCTGGCGGATGCGACTGCAGGCCTGGGCCGCTTCGCGCAAGGGGATGGTATTGGTGACCACCAGTTGATCGAGTTGCGAGGACTCCAGGTTGGTAATGGCCGGGCCGGAAAGCACCGCGTGGGTGCAGTAGGCCACGACCTTGTGGGCACCATTGGCCTTGAGGGCAGCAGCGGCAGCACACAAGGTGCCCGCGGTATCGACGATGTCATCGACCATCACGCAGGTCTTGTCGCGCACATCGCCGATGATGTTCATCACGGTAGCGACATTGGCGCGCGGGCGGCGTTTGTCGATGATCGCAAGTTCAGCATCATCAAGACGCTTGGCGATGGCCCGCGCACGCACCACGCCGCCAACGTCAGGGCTGACTACGATCAGGTCATCTTTGCTCTGGTTGCGCCAGATGTCGGCCAGCATCAAGGGCGAGGCATAGACGTTGTCGACGGGAAAATCGAAAAAACCCTGGATCTGCTCGGCGTGCAAGTCCACCGTCAGCACCCGATCGGTACCCACGGCGGCAAACATCTTGGCGGCGACCTTGGCCGTGATAGGCACCCGCGCCGAACGCGGACGACGATCCTGCCGGGCGTAGCCGAAATACGGCACCACGGCGGTGACGCTGGCAGCCGAGGCCCGTTTCAGGGCGTCGATCAACACCAGCAGTTCCATCAGGTTTTCCGCTGACGGCGCACACGTGGGCTGGATCACGAACACTTCCTGACGACGCACGGTCTCTTCAATCTCGACCTGCACCTCGCCATCGGAAAACCGCCCAACCATGGCCTTGCCCAGGCGTACGCCCAGATCGCGACAGACTTCCCTGGCCAAGGGGCGGTTGGCGCTCCCGGAGAAAATCAGCAAACCATCAGTGGTCGTCACAGTGCACCTGGGCATGTTCGGTTGCTTGCGCAACCTTCATAAAACCATTTCCGGACGTGCGACCTTGGCCACGCACCCGGAATCCGTACGTACCGCATCCGTGCGGTCGAGATGGCTGGGGCGGCAGGATTCGAACCTGCGAATGCCGGGATCAAAACCCGGTGCCTTACCGCTTGGCGACGCCCCATCGCTGATCACGATCACGTTGCCGCATTCGTGTCAGATCGGTTTTCGATCTACCGTGTTTCCGGTTCTGCGCTGCCGTGGCCCGCGAACTGCTCTGGCAGCATGCGTCGGACCTTGCCTGCACGAAACCGTAAACCAAGCCGGCTATTGTCCTGTGTGACGGTTGCCACGTCAAATCCAGATGCGGCCTCATGCAGCTTCAAGTCAGCAATGCCGCTTGCCGGTCTTTGCCTCAGGTCAGGGCAAAATCCCGCATCACGGCCGGGTCAACGTCCAGGCATCGATCTGCAGCCGCAATCGCCGATTTCCCCGGGTGGCAAACACCCGCTTGGGCATCATCAGGCCATCGACCTGGAGCCAGTCGCGGTATTCGATGTGCCAGCCGTGCTGCTCGATCACGGCGGGCAGTCCTGAATCCTGATACTGGACCTGACCCTCGCGCCCTGCAGGCAGGCCCCGCACCCAATCGACCAGTCCGGCCACGGGCACATCCCAGCCCAGATGCTCGAACAACAGCGCATCAGCATCAAATCCCTCGAACGGACCACCTTCCAGCCCTTCCAGCCGGGCCCAGGTCTGGCTGCCACTCAGGCGCCAACTGCGCCGAGTCACCGGCGCACTGAGGCTGACCTGAAAATCCGGTCCGTTCTGGTGCCATTCCAGGCGGCCGCTGCCACCATCCTTGCCATCGGAAATGGCGATACGTCCGCTTGCGCTCCACTGCGAAACTTGCGCCAAAGCTCGGGTACGTTCCAACTGGACGGCGGTTTCCGTGCCCGCGGGCTGGCTTGCTCGGCGCGGGGTCGAACTGCAGCCGGCCAATACGCCCAGCAGTACGGCCAGCAGGATTATGGCCAGGCGCCTCATGGCTCGGTCAATTCCGCAGGCAAGGTGTGCAGCACACGTATCAGGGCGCGATCATCCGGATCCAGTTCACGCGCCAGCCTGAGAATTGAACGTGCTTCGTCCCACTGATCCAAGGCCACCAGCACACTGACCAGATGGGCCGCGACTTCGGCTTCGCGTTGCTGTTCAAAGGCGTATTCCAGATGCGGCAGGGCTTCGGCATCCCGTCCCAGCCGATGCAAGGCCCAGCCCATGCTGTCACGGATCGCAGGTGAATCCGGCTTGGCTGCCAATGCGCGTTCGATCAGAGTCAGGCCTTCCGCAAACGCCTTGGTCCGATCCACCAGGGTGTAGCCCAAGGCATTGAGCCAATCGGGATTGTCGGGGTCGGATTCGACCAGGGCACGCAAGTCGGCAACGGCGGCATCAACCTGATCCAGGCGTTCGTGCGCCAGGGCCCGGTTGTACCGCAGCAGCGGGTCATCTTCGAAAATATCCAGGCCCCGATCCAGAGCCGTCAATTCGGCCTGGGCATCACCATGCCGACGAGCCAGTTCGGCTTCCAGCAGGTAGGCATCACGCACCAGGTCGCCCCACTGGCCTTCGCTGGCCTGCAACTCACGCAAAAGATCCAGCGCAGCTTCGGTCTGACCATCATGATCCAGCACCACGGCCATGCGCAGACTGGCCTGATCGCGCTGCACACCTTTCGTTATGCGCCGGTACCAGGTCAGCGCCTCCGGCCTTTTTTCCAACATTTCAGCCAGTTGTCCCAGCAACAGCAACCTGGATGGGGAGACCTCGGTCGTAGCAGTCGCTGCGCCGATCTGCTCGTACAGTGCCGTCAAGCCAGCCTGGTCATGCGCCGCCAACAAATACCCGGCTCGAGCCGAATAGGCCTGATCGTCATCCTCCAAAGGCACCAACACGCGCGCCGCAGCGGCCGGATCACCCAGGGCATTGAGATGCATGGCCGCCGCCAGGCGCTCGGTCCGCCCCAGGTCAGGCAAGGCCACGACGGTATCGATGACCTGTCTGGCGGTGGCTTCATCCTCGCGCGAAAGGGCTTCTTCCGCCCGCCAGATCAGGGCCCGTGGTTCGGTTGGAAAGTGATCACCGGCAGCCCGGGCCAGGCGCGCGTACAAGGCCTGTTCGCCCAGACGCACGGCCACGGCGCCAAAAGCCAGCCAGGCATCCAGCTGCGCCGGCATCTGCTCCTGCTCAAGCCGTTCCTGGATCAAGACTCCCGGCAAACTGGAGCCATGCGCCATCGCCATGGCGGCAACGGCACTGCGCCAACCTTCGGGACGGGCCAGCAACTGCGCCAAGGCGGCGCGGGCTGGTTCGATCTGTTCTTCCAGCAGGGCCAGACGCAACTGGATCAAGGCCAGATCTTCGGCTTCAGGTGCCAACTGCGTCCACCGGGCCAGCCCTTTGCGGGCCAATTCGATTTCGCGCGCCTCCAGCGCCATCTGCACCGCACGCCTGGCCACGGCCGGGTCCTCGCTCACTTCACTGGCGGCGGCATAGGCCCGGGCGGCCGCCGGCAAATCCCCTTGTTGAAAGGAAAATTCGGCCTGCAGCAGGGGTTCAAGTGCCTGTTCCACGCCATCGGCAAGCACTGCCGTTGGCACGCACAGGGCCAGCAGCAGGTAAACTAGGAGTCGTTGCATCGGTTCCGGTCCGTCCACAGTGGGCGCTGGCACGCGCAAATCAAAGTCTAACCCAAGCAACCCATGACCCTGCTCGCCCTCGGCTTGAATCACCAGACTGCCCCGCTCGCGGTACGCGAACGGCTGGCCATTGCGCCGGCTGCTTTGCCCGTGGCGCTGCAGGAACTGGGAACCCAACCGGGTGTGAACGAGGTCGCCCTGCTGTCGACCTGCAACCGCACCGAGGTCTACTGCCGGGTGGAACACGGGGCCGAGCACCGGCCCGAATCCTGGCTGGCGGCCTTTGCCCATCTGCAGCCCGAGTACCTGCACCCGCACCTGTACCACCACGAAAACGATGCCGCCGTGCGTCACCTGTTCCGGGTCGCGGCAGGGCTGGATTCGATGGTTCTGGGCGAGCCCCAGATCCTGGGTCAGGTCAAGCAGGCCTGGCAGGCGGCGCGCTTGCAGGGCACCCTCAAGGCCACGCTGGATCGTCTGTTCCAGCACACCTTCGCCGTGGCCAAGCGCGCCCGCAGCGAAACCCGCATCGGCAACCAGCCGGTCTCGGTGGCCTTCGCCGCCGTGCGTCTGGCCCAGCAGACCTTTGCCGAACTCGACCAGGCCACGGTCCTGCTGATCGGCGCTGGCGACACCATCGAACTGGCGGCCCGACATCTGACCGAGCATCGGGTGCGCAAGCTGCTGGTGGCCAATCGCACGCTCGAACATGCACAAGTCCTAGCCCAGCGCTTTGACGGCTCGGCTCTGCCCCTGCAGGATCTCCAGCAACATCTGGCCCAGGTCGATATCGTCTTGTCCGCCACCGGCAGTCCGGAACCGATCCTGGATCAACCGATGCTGCAGGCCGCCCTGCGTCAACGCCGGCATCGGCCCATGTTTCTGCTCGATCTGGCCGTACCGCGCGATATCGACCCGGCCGTGGCCGAGCTGGAAGATATTTTTCTCTACGACGTTGACGCTCTTGAACACGTGGTCGAAGAAAACCGCTGCGCCCGCCGTAACGCCGCTACCGAAGCCGAGGCCATCATCGACCTGCAGGTCGAGCAATACCTGTCCTGGTGGCGGGCCTCGGACAACCAGGACGCCCTGCGCCGGCTGCGTACCCGGGGCGAATCCACCCGCGATGCCGTGCTGGCCCGGGCCGAAGAACTCCTGGCCCAGGGCAAGGATCCGCAACAGGCCCTGCACTACCTGGCCCACACCCTGACCAACAAGCTCCTGCACGCCCCCAGTGTGATGCTGCGCGAAGCCGCCCAACAAGGCGATCAAGCCTTGCTGGGCGCCGCCGCCCGCCTGCTGGGAGACGCCGACAACGCCCATCAGGCACACCATGACGATAACCCCCGGCATCCGCCGCAAACTCGACGCTCTCGCTGAGCGCCACGAGGAAGTCGGACGCCTGCTGGTCGAACCTGCCATCAGTACCGACCCCCGGCGCTTTCGCGAACTCTCACGCGAGTACGCCCATCTGCAAGGGGTGGTCGATGCCCTGCACGATTACGATGCGGCCGCCGCAGCCCTGGCTTCGGCCCAGGCCATGAGCACGGATCCGGAATTGGCCGGGCTGGCGCAGGAAGAAATCGACGTCCAGCGCGAGCGATTGGAAACCCTGTCCGAATCCCTCAACCTCCTGCTGTTGCCACCCGATCCCCGCGATGAAGCCAGCCTGTTTCTGGAAATCCGCGCCGGCACCGGTGGCGACGAGGCCGCGATCTTTGCCGGCGATCTGTTCCGCATGTATGCCCGTTATGCCGAAACCTGCGGTTGGCGCGTGGAAACCCTCAGCGCCAATCCCGGCGAGCACGGTGGTTTCAAGGAAATCGTCGCCCGTATCGAGGGCCGTGGTGCTTTTGCCCGACTCAAGTTCGAATCCGGCGCCCATCGCGTCCAGCGCGTCCCGGAAACCGAATCCCAGGGCCGTATCCACACCTCGGCGGCGACCGTGGCCATCCTGCCGGAAATGGACGAAATCGAGGATCTGGACTTGAACGATGCTGACCTGCGCATCGACACTTTCCGCGCCTCCGGAGCCGGCGGCCAGCACGTCAACAAGACCGATTCGGCCATCCGTATCACCCACCTGCCCAGCGGCATCGTGGTCGAATGTCAGGACGAACGCAGCCAGCACAAGAACCGCGCCCGCGCCCTGTCGCTGCTGAAGGCGCGTCTGCTGGATGCCGAGCGTGATCGCCAGGCGGCAGCACAAGCCGAATCGCGTCGCCTCCAGGTTGGCTCGGGTGATCGCAGCCAGCGTATCCGCACCTACAACTTTCCCCAGGGCCGGGTTACCGACCACCGCATCAACCTGACCCTGCACCGCCTGCCGGAAATCCTCGCCGGCGACCTGGGCGAACTGATCGACCATCTGCGCCGCGAGCACCAGGCCGACGAACTGCGCCTGGCCGGGCACGAGACCTGAGAGCCTGTGAAGAATTCGTTCACCTACTGCGGACGCCGCCGAACGCCCCTGTCGGCAGCGTGCCACGCTCAAACTGCGGTCATTTGGTTCACCAAACTCCCTTGTTTTCACGTAGCGCGCCTTGCCAGCGACGCCCCGCGACGCCCTCGCAACGGTGCCCGAAATTTTCACAGGCTCTGAACCCGCATGCACACACCTCCCATCGAATGCCAGGCCACGTCGGGAAACCTTCTGGGCATGCCGGTCGCGCAGTTTCTGCAGACCTACTGGCAAAAACACCCCTTGCTGGTGCGCCAGGCCCTGCCCGGTTTCACCAGCCCCATCAGCCCGGATGAACTGGCCGGACTGGCCTGCGAGGATGGCGCTCTGTCGCGCCTGATCGTGCATCAGGGCGACACCGACACCTGGCAGATTCGCCATGGCCCTTTGCCCGAATCCGTGTTTGCCGAACTGCCCGAGCGCGACTGGACCTTGCTGGTGCAGGACGTCGATACCTGGGATGCCGGCGTGGCGGAACTGCTGGCGCATTTCGACTTCCTGCCGCGCTGGCGCATCGACGACATCATGGTCAGCTTTGCTGCCCCAGAGGGTTCGGTGGGCGCGCATATCGATCAATACGATGTCTTCCTGATCCAGGGCCTGGGCACCCGACGCTGGTTGATCGACAACCGCCCTGAGCCGGCGCAGGCCTTTCGCGATGACGTCGAACTCAAGCTGCTGCGCGAGTTTTCGCCCAGCCACGACTGGGTTCTGCAGCCGGGCGACATGCTCTACCTGCCGCCCGGCGTGCCCCACCACGGCATCGCCCTGGAGGATTGCCTGACCCTGTCAGTTGGCATGCGCGCGCCTTCCCACGCCGAATTGCTGCTCGATCTGGCCGACACCCTGGCCGAGGCTCTGCCGGAGCAGGCCCGTTACGGCGATCCTGATCTTGCACCCGAAGCCAGCAATGGCCGCATCGACGCCCAGGTTCTGCAGCGCGTGCGCGCCAGCCTGCAAAGTTTGGCCCAGATCGAGGATGCGCGCCTGGCCGACTGGTTTACCGGCTTCATCACCCGCTACCGCAGCGCCGGCCAGGCTGCCGCCCCACCCCAACCGCCGACCCCGACCCAAGTACAACAGGCCCTCGCCACCGGTGCCCGCCTGCATGTCCATCCCTTGGTGCGCTGCGCCTGGCACCAGCAAGGTGAACGCGCCAGCCTGCATATCGACGGCGAACGCTTCATCACCAGCCCGCAACTGGCCAGCCAACTGGCCCGGCACCAAACGCTGGATGCAGACACCATTGCCCAATTGAATGCAGACGATCACACCCTGATCCACGCTTTCCTCGAACGCGGCATCCTCGTGCTATCAAATCCCGAGAACCATTGACCCTCGGTTACACGCGCACCATCTCGTAGCGCAGCTTGCTGCGCTGTCGGAAGATTTGTCGGGGACGTAGACCCGACCTACCATGTTCCGGCGATTTGCAGGTTGCCCCTACGTGGGCGACGTGGAGCTCTAAAACCTCTTGTCCATAACCACCCACCCGGATCTGCCATGGAACACCCCGAATTTCACGTCGAGCTGGTTTCCTTCGCCAGCCACCAGCCCGAGTTGCGGGCGATACGCGAGCCGGTTTTTCTGATCGAACAGGCGGTGGCTCCGGAGCTGGAATGGGATGATCTGGATGATGTCAGCGTGCATGTTCTGGCTCGTGATCACGAGGGTCAGCCCATCGGTACGGGACGGCTGACCCCGCAGGGCAACATCGGGCGCATGGCCGTGCTCAAACCCTGGCGCGGGCGCGGGGTCGGGCGTGCCCTGCTCCAGGCCCTGATCGACAAGGCCGTCGCCACGGGGCACCGGCAACTGGAATTGCACGCGCAAACCCACGCTATCGATTTTTATACGCGTTTTGGTTTTGTCGCCTTCGGTTCGGAGTACGAGGAAGCCGGCATCCCCCATCGCAGCATGCGTCTGAGCCTGCCCGCTGATGCCAGCGCCTTGATCGAAATCGACACCATGAGCGCCCTGCTCGACGCAACCGTAGCGGTCATTGCGGGCGGGCGGCGCGAGCTGTGTCTGTACACCCGTGACCTGGATCCGCCCCTGCTCGGCGACCGCAAGACCCTGGATGCCCTGCGCGGTTTTGCCGTGGGTGGTCGCGATACCCTGGTGCGGGTGTTGACCCAGGACCTGCGCCGCGCCGTGCAGGAAGACCACGGTCTGATCAGTCTGGCCCAGCGCCTGCCCAGCCGTTTCGCCATCCGCGTGGTGGAACAGGAACCCGACGTGCAATATGCCGCCGCCTTTACCCTCAACGATCGCGGTGGTTATGTGTACCGGCCTCTGGGCAATCGCCCGGAAGCCAGTGCCTGCCTGCAGGGGGCGGCCCGGCAACGCCAGCTTCTGGCCTATTTCAACGAAGTCTGGGAACGGGCTCGCATTGCTACCGAATTGCGGTCTTTGACTTGAGGTGCGGCCCGCAGGCCGGTCTCAAACATCCAGAGTCGCCAGATCGCCCTTGGTTTCCAGCCAGGTCTTGCGTTCGGATGCGCGTTTTTTCGACAGCAGCATGTCCATCAGCGACGCCGTCGTTTCACCATCGTCCACCGTCAGTTGCACCAGGCGACGGGTGTCGGGATGGATGGTGGATTCGCGCAACTGAGCCGGGTTCATCTCGCCCAGACCCTTGAAGCGGGTCACGCTGACCGTGCCCCGGATCTTTTCGCGCTCGATGCGATCCAGCAGGCGCCGGCGTTCCTCGTCATCGAGCGCATAGAACACCTGCTTGCCGACATCGACGCGAAACAGCGGCGGCATCGCCACAAAGACGTGACCGGCGCTGACCAGGGCCGGGAAATGGCGGAAAAACAGGGCCGACAGCAAGGTTGCGATATGCAAGCCATCGGAATCGGCATCGGCCAGCACGATGATCTTGCCGTAACGCAGGCCTTCGAGGTTGTCCGAACCCGGATCACAGCCGATAGCCACGGCCAGGTCGTGCACTTCCTGCGAGGCCAGCACGCCGGTGCTGGGCACTTCCCAGGTGTTGAGGATCTTGCCGCGCAACGGCAGGATGGCCTGAAAATCCTTGTCGCGGGCCTGACGGGCGCTGCCACCGGCGGAATCGCCTTCCACCAGAAACAGCTCGGTCCGGGACAGATCCTGTGAAGCGCAATCAGCCAGCTTGCCGGGCAAGGCCGGGCCTTGGGTGATCTTCTTGCGCACCACCTTCATTTCGGTCTTGAGCCGGGCTGAAGCGCGTTCGATGGCCAGTTGCGCGATCTTTTCGCCCAATTCCACGTTCTGGTTGAGCCAGAGGGAAAAGGCATCGTGGCTGACCGATTCGACCAGGGCTGCGGCATGGCGCGAAGACAGACGTTCCTTGGTCTGCCCGGAAAATTGCGGATCGGTCAGCTTGGCCGAGAGCACATAGCTGATGCGATCCCAGACATCCTCGG
>CAYRJS010000057.1:2035-12544 GCA_964424535.1 uncultured Aquimonas sp. | reverse complement strand
TTCCAGTTGTTCGGCCAGCTCGGATTTCTTTTTTTGTTGTCGGGCGATCAGCTCTTCGGCCAGATCCAGTAGCCCCTCCTTGTCGCCGGCCTTGGCTGCTTCGATCAGCGCCTCCTGGCTGTCGGCAGGCAGGCGGCGAAACTGGCGCAGCTCGCGGTAGCCGCAACCGGCAGCCGTCAGTTGCTTGAGGGCCTCTTCGCCGAAATGCGCGAGGTTCCGCAGGTCTTCATCCACCTTGCTCCGGGAGAGCCCAAGTGCTTGGCAAAAACCTTCAAAAGTGCCGACGTCGGCAATTTCGTTGCCTTCCGGGTCACGGCCTTTTTGGCCCGCAAGCGCCCGGTACGACTTGGTTTCCTTGATCCACTGCAGCTTCGTCAAACTGATGACGTCGGCAAAACGGGCGAACGAGTTGGCCATTTGAACTTGGCCCATGATCTGGTTCACCAGGTCGCGCTCTTCGCTGTATCCGGCGATGGCCTGGTGCGCCAGAGTCTGCGCCTGAGCAATATCGGGCGCGGTCCGCTCGACGATGTCGAGCTCGGTTGCAGGGGCGGGGGTGAGTTTCTTTGCCACGAGTGGTCTCCTCTGGGTGGGGTCAGTTCGGCAGGCGGCTGTAGCGCTGCACGAAGTCGTCAACGCTCTGGGTCAACCGGGACAGTTCAGCGTGGTGAGCCAGGGCGATCTGCATCAGGCGCGGGCTAAGCCGCCAGCAGTCCGGGTTGGCTGGGTGGCGCTCGGCCCAGCCCATGGCTTCCAGCGCTTCCAATGTGCGGAATGTCGTGGATGCCGATGTATGGATGGCATTGGCTACCTGCTGGTTGCGCAGACCGGAAAAGCTGTGCCCGGCCAGCGCCTCAATCACCGCCTTGGCGCGCACCAGTCCGGCGGGGGCGCTCATGGCTTCACCCTCATCTGCCGCGGCAGCCGGATCATTGGCGCTACCAGCCAGCGGCCCAGGGCGTAACGCACCCGCAACCAGGCGTTCATGCCGCTTCCTTTGTGTTATCGCGCACGCCAGCGGCTCGCAGCACCTTGGCGCGCATGGCGCGGCCCTTGGCACCGGCCCAAGTTCCAAAGATGGCCTGACGAACCAAAGAAGGGTCTATACCTTGCGTCCGGCACCAGGCGGTATACGTGGTGCCTCGCAAGATGAATGCAGCGCGTACCTGCTGCATTGTTTTGGTACCCAGTTCGGAAGAAGTGGTTGGGGGCATTGCGCTATCCTCTCAATCGAATAAACGGCGTGAGATAGATAATGGTGCACGTTTGTGCACCTGTCAAGAGGACTTGTGCACATATGGACACCGTGGGAAGCCGACTACGCGCTGCACGCGAAAAACGCGAGTTGTCACAAACTGCATTTGCCCAAATTGCCGGGGTTTCAAAGCGCGCGCAGATCAACTATGAGCAAGGCGAGCGATCGCCCGACGCCGACTACTTGGCGCGCATCGCCGACGCTGGATGTGACGTGCTCTATATCCTCACCGGGAAGCGCGCTGGCACGACTTCGACACGTGTCGTCTCAGGCAGTGAGACGGTCTTGAGCGACCGTAAGCGACTGGAGGTGGCCATCAGCGCGGTGGAGGAAGGCTTGGCCGAAACCCGCCGCAAGCTGCCGCCAAACAAAAAGGCGGAACTGATCCTCGCGGCCTATGACTTGATGGCCGAGTCCAAACAGTCGCGCGATAACGTGATCAGGATGGTGCGCGCAGCAGCATAGGTATACACAGGGGGAAGCAATGCGTGATTTCGATAACCCGAAGGACAAGATCAAACGCTTGATGCGCGAGGCTGTGCCGGAAGCCTCCAACGTTGCCGACTTCGCTGCCGCAGCGCGCAGGCGCGGACGACCAGTGGCTAAGGCTACGCCTGTGTTGAAGATCACCGGCAACAACAGCGCCGGCATCATCGGCAACCACAACCAGGTGAACATCACCGTAAAAGCACCTACACGAACAAGGGTCCGGGTGGAAGTCCCGGCCGGCCCGGGCAGCATCAGTGAGGCGCAGGCGGCAGAGATTCAGGCGCTGGTTGCGAAGGTCGTCAGTCAATCGGGCAAGACTTTTCCGCAAGTATGGGGTGCGCTAAAGCGACGCTACCGGTTTGCCCAATACAGGCACTTGCCTGCTGGGCAGTTCGACGACGTGTACACATATCTGCGCAAGTGGATTGCCTCGACATCTGGCCGTGTAGCCACTTCTCCAGAGTCTGCACGCAAGAAAGCACTTGCGCGCATCCATGCCGAAGCAAACAAAAGAGGACTTCTGGATAACGTCCATTGTCTTGCCGGGCTTCATTTCGATACGGAAGACCTGGGTGCTCTCACCACTGATCAGCTGCATGAGCTGATCGCCGCATTCAAATTCTGATCGGACGGCCGCCAACATGTGCAAGAACCCGCCTGCAGATTGTGACCAAAGTGAAGACAAGAAACATCACCGTTGAATCTTTCACTGGTTTGCCCAAGGCGGCCTGAGTATCAGCAACTGGAGAGATGTGCATGGGACTGTTCGATTGGTTGTTTCGTCGCCGCAAGACCACGTGGCTCCCGCCGGGTGGGACATCCGTTCCACCGGCGAGCGAGCCCCCCAAGCCTGCGCCAATCCAACTGCCAGCCAAGACACCGCCAGATCCTCGCTACCCGCTCGATATCGGCCCGATTCCGTTGCAGCTGTCGGCACATATCGGCACTGCCAGGGCGGCCCGAGAAGCGGGAAACATCACAACCGCTCGCGCTCATTATCAACGCGCAGCAGATGGCTTCGAGCAGCTGAGCAAGGCGCAGAACGAGGCGCTTAAACAGGAGATTGCAAGTCTCGAAGAGCACAGAAGCTCAACCGCGCCATCTCGCGGAGTTGGTGCTGTGTGGCCGCCAGAGGTGGCCGGGTGGATGATGGAAGCACGCAAGGCCTTCGACGCGGGTGATATTGATCGTGCCCGCATGTGTTACCAGAAAGCGGCTTATGGGTTTGCGCAACTGACGCCCGAACAAAACGAGGAACTGAAGCGAGAGATCGCCAGCTTTGTGGATCACGATCCGCGTTATCAAGCAGGCTTGGCTTTGGTACGGGCTGCTGTGAAGACAAACCCTGGCACTTTGCAGTCGGATCTGGGCAAGGCAGCAGGGGACAACCGTGAGGCGCTGAATTATGTCCTGTACTACGCCGCCACCTTGGGTGAAATCATTCGAGTGAAGTCAGGCCGAAGCTATCGCCTGTACCTGCCCGGTCAACCCATCCCACTTGAGCCCGAGAAGCCAAAGCGCGCACCTCTGAAGCAGCGCCCGAGTGAAATCTTGTCCAGTCGACAGGTCGAAGTTGCCCCGGGCTTTACATTGACAGTATCAGTGCAGGTTCGCGAGCGCTCGCAAGAGGAAATCGACGAGGACACTCGGTGGTTCACGGCAGCGCGTGACTGGGTGATAAGCATGGAGAACATCACGTTTTCTGACCGTGAAGCGTTGTACGGGTTGTTGGAAAAAACCCAGAATGGGGGGCGGATCAGCAAGACCGCGTTCGCGGAAAGTGGCGTTACGATTGCATGGCCACGCGGGATGGCAAAGCTTGCGCTCGAACAGGAGAAGACCAAGGATGATGACCTCCACGCGTACAGCACAGCCGATGTGGTGGCTGCTTTGAAGCTGCCAGAGCTGAGGAGGTTGGCCAAGACGCAAGACGTGTCAACAAAAGGTTTGCGGACGAAGCGCGACATTGCCCTTGCGCTCTTCGCACTGGATGCGCCTCGCCATGACGAACTGCGACAAAATGCCATCGACCTGATAGAGGCACGGACACCAGCGTCGAAACCAGACTCAACAATGTTCGACCTGTTTCAAATGCTGGCGCTTCGAATCAGCCGAGCCAAGCATAGGATGCGCCGCGCCGAACAGACCATGGAGACCCTGCGAGATAGTGAGCTTTACGCCTACGACTACACCCACATCCGCGTTGACGCTTTCATGGCACCAGAAGGCGTCGCGCCTTGTGGCCTTCGGGATGAAGAAATCCTGCCGGCTGCCGAGATGCTCGACAAGCTCAATCAACCACTCTGCGATTCGCTCGACTGTTGTTGCTCGTTCTCGCCGCACTCGCCTGAGAAAGAAGAACGATTGGCGCGCAGGCGCTCAGTCGAGAAAGGCTGAACATCAGCGACCATCACTCCAGTCGCCTCCAGCGCCCTACAAGACCCCGACACGCCCACTGACCCATCCCAGAGGCTGAAAACGCCGCCACGGGCCGGAAAACCGCGTTAACGCGCCTGCTTGTCGCCCCGCCACGCATGCACCCTCACTGGCTCGGCTCGCCGAGCCATTGTCTTGACCGTGCACCATGAAAACCGGCGAAAGGTTTCGCCCCCGGACAAGGGGCCACGCGCGGGACGATGCGGCCCATGTACCGCATTGCACTCAACACCGATCTTTCTACCGCGCCGCAGGGGCAGGTGCCGCCTGAGCGGGTGACGCTGATCCCTGCCGGGCCGAAGGTGACAGGTCGTGATGGCCGCACCTGGTTGTTTGATGACCAGGCCGGGCAGGTCGTGGTTGGCAACTTTGTTGCCCGCAACGCCGAGCTGCCCATCGATTGGGAGCACGCCAGCCAGCACCGAGCCCCGCGGGGTGAAGAAGCCCCGGCCGCAGCGTGGATTACGCGCCTGGCTGTTGAAGATGGTGCCCTGGTGGGCGAGGTGCGCTGGAACGAGCGTGCCGCCAACCAGATCGCTGCGCGTGAATACCGTTACTTGTCCCCCGTGTTCGATTACGACCCGGCCACCGGGCGCATTGCGCGCCTGGTCTCTGCCGGGTTGACCAACCTCCCCAACCTGCATTTGCAGGCCTTAAACCAGGAGCAGCAACCCATGGAACGATCCACCGCACTTGCGGCGGCGATCACCGTGGCGCTGGGCCTTGCGCCCGACGCTACCGATGATGCCATCGCCACCGCCATCAACCAGATCAAGGCCAAGGCCGACGACGCCATGGCTCGCGCGCTCAATGCCGAGCAAGCCACGCCGGCCCTGGAGCGTTACGTGCCTCGCGCCGATTACGACGCCGTGCTGGCGCGTGCCAGCAACGCCGAGACTGCCTTGCGCGATCACCAGGCGCAGGCACTCAAGGCCGAGGCCGAGACGGCCATCGACGCCGCGCTCAAGGGCGGGCGAATTGCCCCGGCCAGCGTGGAGCACTACCGCGCCATGTGCAGCGATGCCAAGGGGCTGGAGAGCTTCCGCGCCCTGGTGCAGACGCTGCCGGTGATTGCCCCGGAAACCAACCTGGGCACGCGTCAGCCGCCGAGCACGGCCACTGCACTCAATGCCGAAGAAGTGGCTGTGTGCCAGGCCGCCGGCATCTCCCATGAACAATTCATCGCCGCGCGCGAAGGAGTCCAGGCATGACCGCTGCAACCCAAGAACGCAACACGCCCACGCGCGACAACGTGGATTACGTGTTCCCCGTGGCCGCCAGCAAGAAGATTCTGGCCGGCACCCTCGTGATGCTGGATACCTCCGGCAACGCCGAGCCTGGTGCCACGGCCACCGGCAAGACGGCTGCCGGGATCGCCCAGGAAACCATCGACAACACCGGCGGTGGCGCCGGCGATGTGGAGGTGAAGGTGCGCCGTGGCACGTACCTGCTCGCCAACTCGGCCAGCAGCGATGAAATCACCGATGCCGATTGGGGCGCCACCTGTTACGTGGTGGACAACCAGACCGTCGCCAAGACCCACGGCACCAACACCCGCAGTGCCGCCGGCACGGTGCGTGGCGTCACGCCGGCTGGCGTCTGGGTCGAGATTTAAGGAGAACCTCGCATGATCATCAACCATGGCAACCTCAGGACCCTGTTCACCGCATTCAAAGCGGCGTTCCAGGGCGGTCTTTCCCAAGCGGCGACGCAGTACGGCACCATCGCCACCACTGTGCCCAGCAGCACCGGTACCGAGGAGTACGGCTGGCTTGGTCAGTTCCCTTCCATGCGCGAATGGCTCGGCGATCGCGTCGTGCACGGTGCGGCCAGCCACGGCTACAGCATCAAGAACAAGGATTACGAGCTGACGGTGGCCGTGCCGCGACCAGTCATCGAGGACGACCAGTACGGCGTCTACACCCCGATGATGACCGAGATGGGTCGTGCCATTGCCGCCCACCCGGACGAGCTTGTGTTCGGTCTGTTGAAGAAAGGTCCCAGCACCGAATGCTATGACGGCCAGTATTTCTTCGACACCGATCACCCGGTGATCCTGGAAGACGGCACCACCGGCACTCAGGCCAACTGGGACAACAACTCCGGCTCCGGTACGGCCTGGTACCTACTCGACTGCAGCCGCGCGCTCAAGCCGATCATCTTCCAGGATCGCAAGAAGCCGCAGTTCGTCGCCAAGACGGCCAACGACGACGACAACGTGTTCAACCGAAACGAGTACGTCTATGGCGTAGACAGCCGCTGCAATGTCGGCTTCGGCTTCTGGCAGCTCGCCTACGGCAGCCGCAAGGGCCTGGACGAAACCAACCTCATCGCCGCCTTCACTGCCATGGCAGAGCGCAAGGGCGATCACGGCCGCCCGCTGGGCATCCGCCCAACGCATCTGCTGGTGCCGCCCACGTTTGAGTTCTCGGCCCGCAAGCTGGTGAACGCCACCACCCTGGCCAACGGTGCGGACAACGTGCTCAAGGGCCTGGTGGAAGTAGTGAGCGCGCCCTGGCTGGCCTGATCCGATTCTTGAGGAACAACCCCGACGACCGGGCAGGGAACGACCCCATTGATGCAGTCGTGACAGCCGGAGAGACGGCACCCAACCACCCGGAGAGCACCCATGTCCATCACCGTTCGTACCCGCAAAGGCAGCTTCTGGCGTTGCGGCATCCAGCACACCACCACGCCGGTGACCTACCCGGACGGCACCTTTGGTGCCAGCCAGATCGATGCGTTGCGCAGCGAGCCCAAGCTGATCACGGAAGAGCTGCTTGCCGGCGAGTCGGAGAAAGCCTCGAAGTCGTCTGAGAAAACCGCCCCGGCCAAGCCTCAGAAAACCGCCAAGGGCAAGTAAGAAATGTCTTACCTCACCATCGAACAGCTGGCGGATGGTTCGGGAGCCCGCAAGGAGCTGGCCGAGTTGTACGTCCTGGACGAGGCGCTGCTATCCGCCACGCTGGACGGCGAGGACCGCAGCGCGTGGGATCCGGACGAGCAGGCTGCCGCCGACGAGGCCGTTGCCAGCATCGGACGGTTCATCGTGCAGGCCGATGGCGAGGTGGACGCCCGTCTGGCGCAGCGCGGTTACCCGCTGCCGATGAGTGCCGTGCAGTTCCCCGTGTTGTCGGTGTGGGCGCGCGCCATCGTGCGCTATCACCTCAACCGCAATCGCGACCGCGCCGACGAAGAGCGTGGGCGCTACGAGCGCGACTACCGCGATGCCCTGCGCGCCCTCGATTACGTAGCCCAGGGCAAACTGAGCTTGGGTGTTGGCGATCCACTGACCGGTTCCGATCCTGCCGATGGCGGCGCGGTGCGCATCACAAGCGACCAGCGCCTGTTCAGCCGCAAGACCCTGGGGGCGCTGTGAGCGTGCTTTTTGCCCTCGCCCTGGTGCTGCTGCCGTTTTCCATCCTCGGCCTGCTGCTGGCCTGGCACATCGCCCGCCCGCAACACGCGCCTGCCGACACCAGCAACCGGCTCAACAAAGCCAGGTTGATCTGGTTTGCGATGACCCGCGAAGACCTCTTCGTCAACACCTTCCCCTGGCTTGCACACGACGAGCTGGACAACGTGGGGGGCAAGCCGTGAACGGCCCGTTCCCGCTGGATGCAGTGATTGCACGCATCGCCACGCTGCCCGAGGTGTCTCTCGCCGGCAACGCGGCCGACCTGGAGGCGGCGCTGAACACCCCGCCGCGCGCCGTGCCTGCGGTGTACGTGCTCTCCGACGAGAGCGGGAAGCCAACCCTGGGCGCCACTGGACGAGCACTGCAGCCGATCACCGTGACGCTGAAATTGGTCATGTGGGTGCGCAACGCCGGCGGCGCCGCCCGCATCGTTGCCGAAATGGCGCAGGTCGAGACCGCGCTGCGCGCCGCACTGTTCGGCTGGCACCCCTCGTCCGACACCCGCCCGCTGACGGTGCGCGCCAGCGGCAGCGAGCAGGCCTGGGGCAACCACCTGGTGCGCCAGCTTCTGCTTTCAACCGAATACACCCAGACCACCGCTTGAGGACGCATGCCATGAGCAAGAACCCCCACGCCTGCACCGCCCGCACCATCCCGTTCCCGATCTCCGGTGGCGACTACGTGAGCGACGGCAAGAAGCTCGCCCGCGCAGCAGATGCGCGACCTGAGAAACCCGCCAAGGCTACAAAGCCGACCCCTGTAACCCCCGCAGTACCTGACGCCAAGGAGAAGACCAATGGCTGAGCCGCAGATCCTCTATTTCAACCAGCGCGCCGTGCTGTGCAAGCTCGAAGCGGTCGCTGACACCGACCCGGTACTGAGCCCGTCCACCGACGGCTTTCGGTTCTATGACGGCAGCACCGGCACCGAGTTCGACAAGATCGAACGCAACCCGGACCGTCCGTTCTGGGGCGGCAATCCCTTCAAGGTGGCCAACAAGCGCGCCTTCATCGAGGGCAACTTCGACCTGTTCCCGCCGGCGGCGCCGGGCACCACGGGCGCGCACTGCAAGCCGCTGATCCTTCCAGCCGGCTTTGCCGAGGTGCTCTCGGTGCCGAACAAGACCGCGCGCTACAACCCCATCTCCAGCGCCATCCCCGCAGCCTGGAGCCGCTTCTACCAAGGCGGCGAAGAGGTCACGGTGCAGAGCGGCCGGCACAACCTCAACGCGATCGCCTTCGCCATCGGTGCCGGTGCCAGCGCCAACGTGCGCATGCAGGGCACCTACACCACCATCCCGGAGCAGGCCGCCCCCAACGTGCCCACCAACGACACGCAGTCGATCGTGGCGACCTGGGACAACTCGGTAGCCTTCCTCGACTACGCACCAGGCACCGTCTCCGACCTGCCACTGCGCATGCGCTCGCTGAGCGTGGACTTGGGCGCGGACCTTGCCACGACCGAGTTCACCGGCAAACGCATCAGCGGCCATCGTGGACGTACGCCTACGGCCACGGCGGTGCTGCTGCGCCCGCGCGACTCGGATATCAACCTGCACGCGGTGCGTGACGCCGGCGGAATCATCGAGGTGCGCTTTCGCACCTACGAATCCGACGCGCAGGACGCGCACTACTCGGAGCTGGGTGTTCGCATGCAGATCGAGCAGATCCAGCGCCAGGACATCGAGGGCTACTACGGCTACCAGATCAGCGGACCGTGCATCCCCTCGGCCAGTGGCGGCGACGAGTTGTACATCGAGTTCGGCGACGTCTCCTGACCCCGCTTGGCGGAGGTGGCCCGCCAGTCGTCATGTGCCCGGATCGCCGGGCCGTGACGTTACCCGCCACCAGCCTTTACTTACATGAGAGACCACCATCATGAGCGATACCCCCAGCATCAATCTTCTGGCCAGCAACACCCTTACGGCCAATATCCAGTGCCAGATCCCCGGCGAAGGGGCCGACGTCTGGCGGCCACTGCCGTTCAAAGCCACTTTCAAAGTGCTCACCGAAGAAGCCCGCGAAGACCTGGACGACCAGGGTCTGACCCGTGGCGACTACCTGCGCGAAGTGCTGGTGAGCGTGGATGGCATCCCGTCTGCCATCGACCCGGCCACGGGCGAAAACGTGGAACCGAAAGAAGTCGCCATCCGCAATCCCTTCACCATGGATGCGATGTGGGGCGAATACATCCTGCGGTTCGTCAAGAACTCCAACGATGCCGCCGCCCGTGCCAGCGGAGACGCACAGCGAAAAAACTCCAAGCGATCGCGCAAGCGCTGAGCGGTGGCGCGATCGATGACACCGTCGAGCCCTGGTTGCTGCCAGGGCCTGACGACGAAGGCGAGGAGGTTGAGGGTGATGAGTCGGACGAAAGCAATGCGGATGCGGGCCTGTTTGCCGGAGAGGGTTTCCAGCGTGTGGCCGATGCACTGCCGGAGCATCTCTGGCTCGGTGTTTTGCCGGAGAACTGGATCGTCATCGAGGTTTTCGGGCGCTGTCAAATCGACGTGGCCGTGGGCATGGGCGGCGCGTTGTGGCAGGGCATCAGTGCCCGTGAAGCCCGCGCAGCCATCGGTATGAGTCGGGTGCCAGCCAGGGACTGGGCGCGGGTGCTCGACGGCGTGCAGCTGATGGGCCGGATGACGGCGGAGATTCGCAACGAACAGGCGCGGGAGGAGCAGGAAAGGCAGAAGAACAGGAAGGGGTGATTAACGCCAGCGCAAGGGCTTGAACCAACCCATCTCGTAGGCCAGCCAGCGCAGCCACATGCCCAGCAGAACCAAGCCCATCACGCCGCACAAGGCAAGTAGCAGAAGAATCATCACGGACACCTTTTGATATGGCCGACCTGAGTATCAAGCTTACCATCAATGGTGACGGCACCGTCGCTGTAAAGGCGTTGCGCGATG
>CAYRJS010000057.1:0-2025 GCA_964424535.1 uncultured Aquimonas sp. | reverse complement strand
ATCCGGCGAAGCGACCAAGATGGGTGTGAATGCCGGTGCAGCTGGCAAGCAGGCAGCACAATCGTTTGAGGCCACGGGTCGCGCTGCCGTCAATATGTCGGCGGAGATCAACAAGGCCAGCAATGTGATGGCGCAGCTGGTAACGGCAGCCGGTGGCATGGCAGCGGTCAAGCGGCTGGCTGGCAACTTCATCGCCGCCGCCGATGCTGCCGGGCAACTTGAGTCGCGCCTGCGCCTGGTCACCAGTAGCCAAGCCGAATACGCCGCTGTTATGGAGCGCGTGCAGCAGGTGGCGCGTGACAGCTACGTTTCCATCAACGATATCTCCGAGGTTTATATCCGCAGCATCGAGCCGATGCGCCAGCTGGGCTACACCACCCGCGAAACTCTGGACCTGACCGAGGCCATGTCGTTGGCCTTGGTAGTGTCTGCCGCCGATGCGCAAAAGCGCGCCAGCGCCATCGACACCTTGAGCAAGGTGATGCAGACCGGCACTGTGCACATGCAAGAGTTCCTGTCGCTGGCCAACAATGCACCGCGCTTCATGTCAGCCCTGGAGGAGGCTACCGGCAAAACCCGTGCCGAACTGTTGAGCATGGTATCTGCCGGACAGTTGACGGCGGGCGAGATGGCCAAGGTGGGCGTCGTGCTGGAGCAACTGCGCGCCGAGGTCGAATCCATGCCTACCACGGTGGAGGACGCCACGATCCGGTTTCGTGATGCCTTCCAGATGTGGGCCGGCGCAGCCAATGAGGGACTGGCATCCACTCATTCGCTGGTGGCGGTGGTCGATACTCTTGCCAAGAACATCAATACCGTCATGGCGGTGGCTGTGGCGGGCGTGACGCTGGCGTTGGCGCAGGGTGCAAAGATGCTTACTGGCTGGGTCACGGCAGCCGTGGCTGCGCAGCGCGCCCAGGCTGAAGCGGCAGTACAGACCATTGCTCATGCACGCGCCAAAGTGGCCGAAACTCAGGCAACCTTGGCGGCTGCCGAGGCCTCGCGTGCCGACGCCTATGCCAAACTCACCCAAGCGCAGCAAGGCGTCGCCGCCGCTACCGCTTCCGTCGCCCTGACCAATGCCGAGCGCGCACAGGCGGCAGCAGCTACCCAAGCCGCCGCAGCGCAAAAGGCGCTGGACGAGGCGGTGTCTGCATCCAGCGTCAAGATTCTCTCCTTGAACACCGCCATCAATGCTGTCGCCGCGGGCATGGTCGGCTGGCAAATCGGCTCCTGGCTGCGCGAAGAATTCGAGTCCGTCCGTATCGCGGCGGACATCCTGGTGGGCCTTACCTTGGAGCAATGGAACCGGCTCAAGCAGGGCACATTGATCGCCTGGGAGGCGGTGAAGGGCTACATCGTCGGTTCGATGAACACGGTGCGCGAAGCGTTGGCCACGATGGTGGGCCTGTACGCCAGCGCCCTGGAGCGCTTGCCCAAAGGCGATGCGCTGGCTGGGCCATTGCGCGAGATCGAGGCCAAGCTGCGCCCCGCAAGCTCCGCTGCCGACAACTTCAAAGCCGCGCTGGAACGCATCAACCAGGCCGCCAGCGCACAGTCCAAGAGTATCTGGGGCACCGTGATCGAGATGGTGAAGTATGAGCAGCAGGCCAGCCAGGCCAAAAAGGCTGCTGAAGACTACGCTCGCACCGGCACCATCGCCGCCGCCACCTTGACCGCTGCCTACGCCGATCTTGCCGAGAGCGTGAAAGGCGAAATGGACAAGCTCGAGCAGCAGGCCTTTCTGATCGGCAAGGGCAGCGAGGGCATCTACGAATACGCCAAGACCATGGCAATAGCGAAAATCGCAATCGATGCCGATGCGGCAACGCGCCAGGCGTGGATCGACCAGGTCAACAAGACCTACGACCCACTCATACAACAGGCTCGTGCCAACGATGCGCTCAAGGAAAGCTTGAGCCAAACCAGCAAAGCCACCGAGGATGCCAAGAAGCTGGAAGAAGACCGCGTCCGCGCGATCCGTGACCATGCCCGCGCCCTGATCGAGCTGGAGGGCGGGCTGTC
>CAYRJS010000056.1:0-12561 GCA_964424535.1 uncultured Aquimonas sp. | reverse complement strand
AGGTTGTCCCGCCTTGCTTTCATCTGGGCGGGACAGGCGGGACAGCCGGACGGCATCGGACGCCTGCGGACAATCAGCCGCTGCAAACCCCGCCGTATCGAGCAGATTTCCAAGCACGCCGGTACTCACGGTTCCACCTCCAGCAGCCCCGGCAGCAGCCGGTACACACGCACCCGCTCGCCGTTCTTGAGGCGCTCGCGCCGGGTGAACTTGCCGGGCGATTCGGGCTTCAACAGGTTGCGTTCTGCCAGCACCTTGGCCACCGCCACCGGGTCGAATCCCTTGCACACTTCGTTGCGCCACACTTCGGGCAACACCCAGTACTCATCGCCGCCGGATTCATCCGTGCGCCAGCCGGCACGCACCAGCGTGCGCGGCGCGCGGTCATCCCCAACCCGGTTCATGTCGGTGAAGCGACCGTCACCGTGCAAGCCGATGAACGACTGCACCTGCGCCACCATCGCGCGTGGCTCGCTTTCACCCGAGCCACCGCGTGCTGCCAGCCAATCGACGAAGCAACGCCGTGCCGCCGCTTCCGCTTCACCACGCGGCCATCCGGTGATGCCGTGTGCCGTTGCCAGTTCACCCGCCGCACCGATCAAGCCGAAGCGACGGGCCACACGCCGCACCTGACCGGCCACATCGCCGGCAGCCAGCTCATCCGCCAGTGCCTGCGTGCCCTGCGCGAGGAAGGCCCGCGAACGCTCCATGTCGCCCGTCAGCGCCCGCAGGAAGGCCGTGAAGGCCGTTCCATGATGTTCTGCTGCCGCTGCCTTCAAGCCATCGGCAACCGCGCCCGGCTTCGTTTCAGGCGGTACTGCGTCGAAGATGCCCAGTCCGGTGCCAGCATCGGCAGGGATATCCGTCACGCGAACTTCCATGCCGGCACGGTTGCGGCCACCAGCTTCCGCGATCAGATCGCCCAGGCCCACCTCGCCGCAGCTCAGGAACAACACCCTCCACGTCGCCGGTGCACGCAGTGAGCCATCGCGGTGCGAGCGGCTCTTGGCCTGCCCGTTGCTCAGCAGATAAGCCACGCTGGCGGCGTGCTGGGGTTCGAGTTGGCCGAGTTCATCCAGTACCAGCAGCGCATCCGAGTGCAGCGCCGCCAGACTTTCCAGCGCGTTGGAAGTGGTACGCCACTGGTGCACGTAGGCCGGTGGCCCGTACACGCTCGCAGCCACGGCCAGCGCCGTGCTCTTGCCGCTGGACGATGCCCCCCGGAAATGCAGCCCGCCGCCTTCCTGCCCCACCAATGCCAAACAGGGCGCAGCCAGCGCGGCGCAGATCGCCAGAACCAGCCGGCTGTTGCCGGCGCACGGTGCCGCCACGGCATCACGCCACTGCTCCAGCGTGCTGGCTTCCACCATGTCGCTGCTGCCCGGCGTGGCTGATTGCAGCACCAGTTCTTCATCGCGCGTCTGGCCGATCACCGAGGTGGCCGTGACGAAGGCATCGTCGTGCCAGCCGGTGCGCGCCACACATCGAGCGAAGCGGCCCGGCTCGGCGGCCATGATGTACTCACCCAAGCGGCGGCGCCGATCAGGGTTCAGCGTGATTTCCACACCTTGGGACAGCAGCGATTCCCTCATCTCCGCGCCATCCTTGGCCAGCATCGCGCAGGGCATGGCCCAGCGATGCTCGATGCCGTCGCGATCCGGGAACACCAGAAGCCGGCCCCAATCACTGCCGCCGGCATCGCGCGTGAGCGCAGCGACTTCCAGCGGCGAACAGATCCATTCCGGCGGCGCGTCGATCACTTCGCCACTCGCCTTGTCCCGCACCTGCGGGAGGTAGTACACGCCGGGCCGGCGGCCCGAGGTGCTGCTGATGGGCACCAGCATGAATCCCACCGGCACCTTGGCCGAGGGTGTCTTGCCGCCCGTGGGCGCGCCTGTAGCGCTGCTGGGCTTCGTCTTGGCCCCGATGTCAGCCCAACTCTCCGATGCGCCCAGAACGGCGCACAGCGGCTCCGGCGCGATGCCTTCGGCTTGCGCATCGGCGGCGTCCCAGCCATCGGGCAGCGGTCCGCCGTGCAGGCCGTGCAGTGCATCCAGTGACAGCACCTGGGCGGATACGGCACCTGCCGCCAGCGCCAGCCGCGCCACGTCGCCGGCATAGCCCGCGCCCGGCGCATCGGCGTCAGGCCAGATGCGGACATGGCGGCCACGCAATGGCGACCAGTCCGCCTTGTCTGCGGCGCGCGCGCCACCGGGCGCGGTGGTGGCGACCCAGCCCAATGGGGTGATCAATGCTTGGGCAGCATCGGCGGCCTTCTCGCCTTCGGTGACGAGCACCGTGGCTGAAGGGTCCGATACCAGCTGGTCCAGTGCGTACAGCGGGCGCGGAGCCGGCACCCCTTTCCATCGCCAGCGCAGGGCGTCCTTTTCATCACGCCAGAGCGCCAGCGGCAGAACATCCTTGCCGCCGCCAGGCGCATCGAAGCGGGCGATGTAGAACAACACTGCGCCATCTGCATTGCGATACGTCCACAGCGCCGACGGCTTGCCGCGCTTGCTGTGCGTGCGGGGTGCAGCCGGAGCGTCTTTGGGTACCGGCAGCAGCGGTATTCCATCGCTGGCTGCGGCGCGCGCCTTGGGTGCGGTCTTTGTGCTGGATGCAGGGGCCGTAGCGCCACGGTCAGCCAGGCCAAGAAAGGCTGCCAGCCGGTCGTGTGCCTCGGCTTGATTCACGCCGTCCAGGTACGCCACCAGGGCGATCAGATCGCCGCCCTTGTCGCCAGTGGCGAAGTCCGACCATGCACCGGTTCTTGTGTTCACCGAGAACGAGCCGGCACGGCCGTCGCTGCGCGTCGGGTTCAGCGCTCGATATTCGTGACCGCTGGGCTTGCCACCGGGCAACCAGCGATCAAGCACGGCACCTGCCGCAGCCAGCGCGGCGCTGGCCACAGCCTTGAAATTGCGGCGGGCCATGGGTCAGCCTTCGCGGCCCAGCATTGCTGCCAGGTTCCTGAGGTCCTTCTGTCGAGACGCGATCTCATTGGCCAGAAGCCGGGCGCCGGATGCCGCGGAAAGATTCTCCAGCAGCGTCTCAAGTGCCTCGATCCCCCTCAACGCCGAGTTGCATTGGGGTGTGCTCAGATACCTGCCGCACGTCGGGTCGCGGAAAATGATCTCTTCGAAGTTGCCGGCATCGCGGGCTGGCACAAGCTCGCCGCCTTCCGGTACCAACGCAGCCACAGAGCGGATGCGATCGCCGTCCCACGTTTCCTGCAGCAAGCCCCACGCAGCGATCGGCTCTTCGATGAACTGCTCCGGGCCCTCCATGCGGTATCTTGCGAGCCAGCCCGGTGCACATGGCGTGATGTTCACGATTTCCGGGAGTTCGTCAGGCCGGCTCATGCGACGGCCTCCTGCCGGGATGCGAGGATCTGGTCGGTCATCCACTGGTTGACCTCACTCGCTACCCACAGCGAACGAGCCCCCACGCGGATCGGGGCGGGTGCCCGCCCATCACGGACTCGATCAGTCCAGGCAGTGCGGCCGATGCCTACGTGTGCCAGTACTTCGGCCAAGGACATAAAACGGTCGGCGGGTGCCGGAGGGCTGCCCGGCGAAACAAGATCAGTTGTAGCCATGTCGTTGTCTCCACACCGTCATGGACCGTCCGGCATTGAACGGATATCTGCGGTGTTGGATGCAAACGCTATGGGCTAATTACGCATCACCGTCGTGCGTCTTTCTTTTCCGACCACGTGTAGCTATGTAGCCAGCTTCAGCGAGTGCTCTGTTCACTTGGGAGGTGCCTGCCTTTCCTGCCAGCTCGTCTTTGGCCGCATCGCGAGAGAAGCCTTTCTTCAACAAATCCTTGGCGTGCTCCACGAGGGGTTTCCCGGGAATCGCACCACGGCGGCTATTCGATCGCCTACGGCGGTTGCTGTTGGCTTCAGACACACCCCGCTGCTTCAACTCCGGGATGACGAAGGCACTCCACCAGAGCCGTAGGATTTCGTTTCGGATCACCAATCGCCCCACCAGCGGCTGCGAACGGTACTGACCGGATTCGATGTAGGAAAACATCAGAGCCAGCCCTATTGCAGCGAGCGCTTCAGGAGGAAGTTTTTCAGCCGCCTTCGGCCCCAACCAGTCTGATTGCGGCCTCCAGAAACCGTGTTCCAGCTTCAGTTCGAAGGTGCACTCGAATCGACCAACATCAGCCTCCGTCAACCGATGCTTCGCCAGAAGTTCACGAACCGTCGGCCAGTGCTGCTCAGGCAGATGAAATAGCGCACCTTCACCCGCTGCGAGCAGACGGCTGAACTCTCGCGTTGCGGTTGTTCTGAACGCACGGAGGCGGGCGAAAGCAGGTCCTTTCATGACATCAGTTCATCGCGACCGGCTTTTACATGCCCAACTGGAAGTGCTTTGTGTCATTGGCATGAGTGGCTTCCCACGGTAACGGGCGGACGATGACGGCATCCTATCGGAGCGCCGAACGGACTGGCTGAACATGCCACCGAAGGGAGCACTTCCACCCCGAAGGGAGCGAAGGGAGCGGGGTGCAGGGAGTTGCACCCTTCGCTCCCTTCGGTCTGGTCTAGGACTTTTCCTATGCCCTCGCGGGCAGTTCGCCGATTAGAATCGGCCCGGGGAATCTGAAGAGGCCATGTCATGAAACGATGCGGTGTGTTGCTCCTGGTGTTGTCTGCTCTCCTGTCCACGCAGGCGGCAGCGCAGACGATGTACCGGTGCAAAGATGCCCAAGGGGGCACCATCTACTCGCAGATGCCTTGCGAGGGTGAGGGGCGGGACCAGCAGGAAATCGAGGTGAAGGCGATCAAGAGCGCGGAGCGCACCGCCGCAGAGACTGCCGCCATGGAGGCCATGCACCAGAACCGGTTGATGAGCAGCATTGCCGATCAGGAAGCCGCCTGTATCCGTGGCCGCGTCGATAGCATCTGGCGGCCAACCAACAGCCGTATCCGGCAACACGAGCAGCAAATTGCCAAGCTGGAAGCGGATACCCGCCGCGCCCGGAACAACCTTGCCGGCGCGACGTGGGAGGCTGGTCTGCGGGAACAGATCGCTGGCTTTCACCAGATGATCGCGATGGAGCGCCAGACGGCTTCATCCCAGGAGATCGAAGCCCGCCGCGTATGCGCAGCACAGCGCCAGGCCGAGGAAGAAAAGGCAGCGGGCAGCCAGCCATCCCCGTAAGCAGCACCACAAAAGCAAAGCCCCCGATCACTCGGGGGCTTTGCTGTTTCGTCTGACATCAAAGGTTCATGCCACTCGTCGGCGCATGAACTCTTCCACCGGCGGGGTGGATTCCGGGGTCACCTGCTGCTCGATGGCATCCAGGCGGTCGCGCAGAATGCCGCTAATCTCCGAACGCACAAAGCGGTTCAACAGGTCGCGGATCATCGGTTGGTAACCGATGCCGTGATAGTCAGCGATCAGCTTGAGGTCTTGCAGCAAGCCACGTTGCAGGCGGATGGAAATCATCTGCAAGCCCAGCGCATCGTTCACCGCATTGGCATCTTCCTGCGTGGCAGGCGCAACGTGATTGGCTTGGTTGCCCATATCGCCCTCCGGCCCCCACCGATCTGCATCGGCCAGCAGGCGATTCAGTTCTTGGTCCTGGACGTTGGCAGCGTTCATCTGTAGCACTCCCTGAGTGGTCATGGATATCAAATAAAGCGGTCAGTGGCCATTCCTCGCCATAGCGTGCGGCTCCCCTGTGCCGCACGCCTGAACTGAGGGCTATTCTTACGTCGCGTCGTATTCCTGCGCTGCTGCCAACAGCCGCGGGGCCAATGCGAAGAGGTCATCCAGCGAAGTGATTTCGACACGCTCTTCGTTCTTTTGATTGAACACGCCGACGTATTTCTTGGACTGTGCATTGAAATGCAGGCGAGCCAACGGCTTGCGATTGTTGTCGTCCAGCAGGATGGCGCAGTAGCTCTTGGCGTCGCGGATGGCGATCCGCTTCGGATCCACCACCTGCCGCAGAATGGCCTTGATGATGTTGTAAGCCTCGACTTCTTCCTCCGTCGTGACAATGTCGGAGTCCGGCTCCGGCGTGCTGGCCATGACGGATGTGGGCGGCATTTCATCATCCGACGGCGTGCTCTCGCGCAGGGCGGACTTGAGCCGTTTGCTGATCCGGTCCCTGATGAACTCGGCGAACGAGCGCTGCACGATCACAGTGAATTGCTCACGGACAGCCTGAGTCATCCTACCGTCGTAGATACGCGATGCCAGCAGGCGAACAAATTCGTCAGATGGGCTGGCCAGCTCCTCGGCAAGCACCGCCTTCACCTGGTCGGTGTACTTCAGCGTGGCGGCGGTGCCGAGCACGTTGTCGATGTCGAACGTGGGCTTGGTGAACTTCTTCAGTTCCTCCACATGCGACTCGTTGAAGTCCTGGATGTTGAAGGTGAAGAAGGGGTGCTTGTCCATCTTGTTCGGTTCGTCGATGTCCGTGTAGAACTGGTAGACGAGGCCATTGGTCAGGATCGCGCAGCGTGCGTCGGTGACGGTGAAATACCGGAAGAGCTGGGAGGCATTTTCCAGCGAGAGCGAGCGCCCGCACCATTTGCATTCCACCAGCATGATGACCTTGCCATCCTTGTTGATGGCGTAATCGACCTTCTCACCTTTCTTTGTGCCCACGTCGGCAGTGAACTCCGGCAGCACTTCCTCGGGGTTGAAAACGTCGTAGCCCAATGCACTCAGGAACGGCATGACAAAGGCGTTTTTGCATGCTTCTTCGGTTTGAATGCTGGGCAGAATTCGGGTGACGCGAGCAGCAAGCTCGCGGAGGCGGTCGATAAGATCCATTGGTTTTCCCTGTTTGATTTTCGGAGTGGAATCCCCCGAGCCGGATCATGCCAAGTTGAATGGGCAGCGTCACGCTGTGCTGCACATATCGCTTGACATCCCCCCATGCCCCCGCATAGCCTCACCCCCGCTGCCGCACAATCGGCAGCCGGGTTTAGCAGCCCGAAGAAACCAAGGCGCACAAGCGCCGCACCGGCGCTTGTTTGTTGCGCGCAGTCCGTGGTCATGGCGGGCTGCATCGGGAGGTGAAAGCCTGCCGGTTCCCTTGGTTCCCGGTCTGCTAACCCGTTGCAGTCCGCCACCCTGTGTTTAGCAGCGCCGGGTGGCGGTTCATCAATGAACCGAGGAACCACAACATGAGCGCCATTTCTCCGGCCACTCCGGCCGATGCCGTACCCGCGCACGCCTGTGCCAACCCCAACCCCCGCACCACCCGCATGCAGGCCGGCGGCCTGCGCCTGGTGATCGAGCGGCAGCCGCTGAAGCTGGTGGTGAAAGTCGCCACTGATCGCAAGGTGCCTGCCGGCCTGTCGCGTGGCCCGCTGGTGCAGTTCGAGCTGTCCACCACCGATGCCCAACTGCTGGCCACGCACCTGCGCCACCACGCCAACATGCTGTTGGCCGGGGGTGCCGCATGAACGCGCGCCGTACCCCCACTGATCTGGAACACACCCTGCGCATGGCGCTGCGGTCCCTGGAATCGCGCTGGCCGCGTTTCTACGATGCCCAGTGCCAGCGTGACACCGAGGCTGTGCAGCTGCTGCAGGCGGCACTGGAGAACATCGAGGCCGGCAAGCGCCTCATTGCGGAAACCATGCAGGGCGCGCGCAACGTCGCTGCGATGGACGGCTCCACGGTCACCGTGCGCCCGGATTCCGCCACGCGGGAAATCACGCTGAGTATCCAGCTTCACGGCGCCCAGGTGACGCGAGAAATGAGCCGGCTCTCACTGGTGCTCCCGGCTGACGCCAGCCATCGCCTGGGCGCCATGCTGGTCGCCAGCGCGGAAGTGCTGGGTGCGGGCCAGCAGGGCGAAGGAGGTGCGGCATGAACGGCAGCGTCTCGCTCCAAACGGAGCACGTTGAACTGGTACTGGCGCCATATCCGGCTGGCCCAGCCGTGCAGCTGACGGTGGAGCCGCCGAAGGATCCCGCCATCGGGGACAGGCCGATCAACTTCATCGTGCTGACGGTGCCCGGCGCGCGTGCCTTGGCACCGGTCCTGCGCACCGTGGCTGCCTCGCTGGAAGGCGATGAACCGGTGGGCCAATCGGTCCGGGATCAGTTCTGCACCTGCGTGGTGGAGGTCACCAGCTTCAACGATGGCATCACCGTGACCATCGGGGCCAACCCTCCCCACGCCGAGGCGGTGCGCGGCGTCACCCTGAGCTTTGGCCTGGAAGGGCCGGATGCACTTCGCCTTGCCGGCCTGCTGGAAACCACTGCATTGCTGGCCGACCCGGCGGGAGGTGTCGCATGAGCACGCCCACCACGTCGCTGGCCAGCACCGCAACCACGCCCGTGCTGCGGCTCAATGCCACGTACCACGCCGCACCCGGCACGCCTGCCGATGCGCTGCAGGACGATGCGCTGAATCTGATGGGCATCGTGGAAGACATCATCAACACCGTGGCCCACGGCCTGTGTCAGGACGGGGACATCGCCGCCAACCGGAACGCCACCGCCAATCTGCTGTTCGGCGCGCACTGCCTGCTGCAACTGGCCAGCGGGGCACAGATGGCGGCGCTGGCTGCCAGTCGCGAGGGAGGTGCCGCATGAGCAGGCAACGCCCCACAGGCCACATTCCCGGCCTGGCCGACCTGATCCAGATTCCGGACCGCTACACAGCGCCCGGCGCTGTCATCGAAGCAGCCAGCAATGCACTGGTGCAGGCCACCGAGGGGATTCTGACTATCGGTGGTCTGCTTGAGGTGGTGGCTACTGTGCCCAGACCCATCGACAAAGGACTGTTGGAACAGGCTGCGCAGTTGCTCGGCTTCTTGGGCGAGGTCCAGAGCATTCTGCAGGGTGTCACCACGGCGGCGGCTACCGACATCGAACGGACGCTGGAAGGAAAACAAGAAGGAGGTGTGGAATGAGCGCGCTGTCCGCAATTCGACATGCCGCCACGCGGGTGGAGCTGATCGGGGACACCTTCAGCGGCGACCGTGAACAGCAATGCCGTGCGATCGCGCAGAGCCTTCGTGATGCGCGTGCGGCGCTGGAACAGTTGGTGGAGGCAGCCTCACAGGTGGCGCGCAATGCCGGCGCAACCGATATCCACCGCGACGATCCGGACCTTGCCCGGCTTGCAGTCAGCCTGCGCGAACTTGGAGGCGTGGCATGAGCATCGAACACACCGAAACCCTGCCTCCCAACGGCCACAGCCTGCACGCCTACGAGGACGGTCTGGACGGGTGCGCCCATGAGGTCGCAAAGCTCAGGGATGCGCTGGACGGTGCCACCAGCCTGGCTCACCTGCTGCGGCGGGACAGCGTGATTGCCGGCATCCATGACAGCAGCGTGATGAGTGCGGAGACTGCCCTGCGTACCGGCACACCCTTTGGGGAGCCGCTACGTGGTGGGCTGGAGGCCGCGTTGTGCATCTGCGTGGATGTGGCCAGCGGGATTGCACACGAACTGGCGCAGGCAGCACGCGATCAAGGCAGCGCGGGCCTTGCCCGCTTTGCCAATGATCGAGTTCGGGGTGCGGACATGCCGTCGCTCACGGAGCCTGCGGAGTTTCCCCCTTTTTCGGGGAAAACCAGCCACAGCCAGGGCCGACGCCCTGCGGCAGGCAAGAAGAGGGGCACGACATGAGCAGCCCCATTGAACGCCTGCTGGATCGTCTGGACAGCCCCCGCCGTGCCGGTGCTGGCTGGGTGGCACGTTGTCCTTCACATCAGGGCAGGTCTGCCTCGCTCAGTTTGGCCGAGGGCGATGGCGGCACGGTGCTGCTGCACTGTTTCGCAGGCTGCGCTGCGGCGGATGTGGTGATGGCCGTGGGCCTGACGCTGGCCGATCTGTTCGACCGCGCGCCGGCCTTCCATCGTCTCAACCCGTCTCAGCGCCGCGCGCTTCACCGCGAGACACGCATTGCCCGCCAGTGGGCCGCGCTGGGTGCGGCGCTGCCCGAACTGGCGGTGGTGGAGGTTGCCGCCGGGCTGGTGGTTGCACGCCGCTGGATCGGGCCTGCCGACCATGCCCGGGTCGCGGAAGCACACGACCGCATCCTGCACCTGCGTCGCAGCGTGAAGGAGGCCATCGCATGACTGCTGGCTCGGCTCGTACCCGACTGATGGCCGTGCCGGGGTTGGCCGAGTCCGAGCCGTGCATCGTGGATCTGCACCGCGCCTCAGACATCCAGCCCACCCCGATCCGTTGGTTGTGGCCGGGGTGGTTGGCCCGGGGCAAGCTCCATATCCTCGCCGGCGCTCCCGGTGTCGCGAAAACCACCATCGCCATGCACCTTGCCGCGTGCATCACCACTGGTGACCCGCTGCCCGGCGGCTTCCGGCCGACGCTGGGCAACGTCCTGATCTGGAGCGGTGAAGATGACCCGGCCGATACCCTGGTGCCGCGACTTCTTGCCGCCGGCGCCGACCTTGAGCGGACGTTCTTCGTGGGAGACGCGCGGGAGGGTGCGGACGTGCGTTCGTTCGATCCCGCCACCGACATCCCGGCCCTGGCATTTGAAGCTGATGCCGTGGGCGGCGCGGCGCTGATCGTGGTTGATCCCATCGTTTCAGCAGTGGCCGGCGACTCGCACAAGAACGGGGAGGTGAGGCGCGCGCTGCAACCATTGGTGACGATGGCCGACCGCCTGGGGGCTGCGGTGCTGGGGATCAGCCATTTCAGCAAAGGCACTGCCGGGCGCGACCCGACCGAACGTGTCACCGGCTCCGTCGCCTTCGGTGCGCTTTCGCGTGTGGTGCTGGTGGCAGCCAAGCGGCTGGATGCCGATGGCGGTGCTGATCGCATGCTGGCCCGGGCCAAGAGCAACATCGGCCCGGACGGAGGCGGATTCGGCTACGCGGTGGAACAGGTCGACCTGGGCGACGGCATCCATGCCAGCCGCATCAACTGGGGAAGCTCGCTCGAAGGGTCTGCCCGCGATCTTCTCAGCCAGGCGGAAGCCGATGAGAACGACGCCGAAGACCGCCGCGATGTCGACTCATTTCTTGAACACCTGCTGTTCTGCGGCGAGCAATCGGCCAGGTCCATCTATCGGGACGCCGAGGCTGCCGGCTACAGCCGCGATCAGATCAAGCGCGCCAAGCGCCGGCTGGGAGTCCAGGCCGCGAAAACTGGAATGGAGGGCGGCTGGGTCTGGCGCCTGCCGCCATCGCAAAAGTAGGCATCGCCACGGTTCGGCACACCGAAGGGAGCGAAGGGTGCAACTCCCTGCACCCCGCTCCCTTCGCTCCCTTCGGGGGGGAACGTGCTCCCTTCGGGTGGGTGCAATGCAACGCGCCGCCGTTTCGTTTGTTGCGGATACAGGCAGGGTGTGCCTATTCTTTACCCCCTGTGCCACTCAGTACCGCCATGAACTCCGCAGCCCATCTCCCACCCCAGTTGCCGTCCGAACAGGATGCCCGTCTCGCCCGCGAGAGCAGCCGCCTGCTGGCGGCATGTATTGGTCAGGGCAAGGCCGCACGGCTGCGGGTGATCGACGGTGACGGTGAAGTAGAGGTGCCGGTATCGGCGCTGCGCCTGCTGGTGGACATTCTGGCGCAGATGGCCGCAGGCAATGCCGTCAGCATCGTGCCGGTGCATGCCGAGCTGACCACGCAACAGGCCGCCGACTTTCTCAATGTCTCGCGTCCCCACCTGGTGAAGTTGCTGGACGAGGGCGCGATCCCGTTCCGCAAGGTGGGCACGCATCGCCGCGTGCTGTTCAAGGAACTGGTGGCGTACCACGAAGCCTCGCAGGCGCGGCGCAAGACGGCACTGGATGAACTGACCCGTGAAGCACAGGCGCTCGGCATGGGTTACTGACGTGGCGAACTTCGTCGCGGTGTTCGATGCTTGCGTGTTCTACCCGGCGCAGTTGCGTGATCTGCTGATCCGCGTTGCGCGGTCAGACCTGTTCCGGGCACGGTGGACGGATCGCATCCACGACGAATGGACCACCAGCCTGCGGCGCAACCGGCCCGACATCCCACCCGAGCGCCTGGCGCGCACGCGCGAACTGATCGACATGGCCGTCCCTGATTGTCTGGTGACCGGCTACGAGCCCTTCATCGAGACGCTCACCCTGCCGGACCCGGACGACCGCCACGTGCTGGCCGCCGCCATCCGCTGCCAGGCCGGCGTGATCGTCACACTGAACCTGAAGGACTTCCCGGATGCAGCCGTGGCCGAATACGGCATTTCCGTCCAGCATCCCGACGAATTCCTCGCCCATGTTTTCGATCTGGCGCCGGCGGCAGTGTGTTCGGCCGTCCGGGAGATGCGTCAGGCGCTGGGCAATCCGCCCAAGACCTCCCGCGAACTGCTGGAAGACCTGTTGAAGGCCGGCCTGCCCGTGACGGTCAGCCTGCTGGAAAGCATGGAGGAGCTGCTGTGACCTGCCCTTCAAAAGCTGGGAAACGGAGGGGTCACTTCTTGAAAAGTGAGTAAGATTGTGAGTAACAATCGTATTCGGTCTTGCTAGATTCAATAAAAATCAATCAGTTGTGATGATAGTTCTATTGAATCACGGCCACCACTCCCTCCCAGCGTATTCACGCAGTTGCCGAAATTCTGTGGCAGACCGC